>CANGCK010000024.1 GCA_947452295.1 Sphingobacteriia bacterium | reverse complement strand
GTTATTTAAGGACTTTAATTATGTAGTTGTTGGGCAGTTATGTGTTGCAAAAAGGTATAGAGGGCAAGGTCTTGTACAAAAAATGTACAATTATTATAGAGAATCATTGTTTGATAAATATCAATTTTGCATTACTGATGTAAATGAAAAAAATATACGATCACTAAAAGCACATATAAAAACCGGATTTAATGTAATTGATCAGGTGAATTATGGCGGCGATAAATGGCAGATTATTGCTTGGGATTGGAGAAAAAAATAATTTTTAATAAATTGATTTTCAATTAATTAAATTATTTTTTGTTATATTAATAAATTAACTTAAATTTAATCCGTATTTTTTAGATTATTAATATTTTATTTAATAAATAACCAACTGCATGAACTTCTTTATCAAGAATTTAGGGCTAACATTTATCATTGTTTTTTCAACAATGCTTGCAAACTCCCAAACGCCCAATACATTTAATTTTCAAGGTATTGCATTAGATAGTGCTGGATTTATTGTTGCTCAAAAACCAATCAAAATTAGGTTTTCGATATCTCCAGACAGTACTTTTGTAAAAGGAATAGGTTATCAGGAAGTACATACTACCACAACAGATAAATATGGCCAATTTACTGTTGCAATAGGTGCTGGCTCAACTACAATAGGAGATTTTTCTAAAATTCCATGGGGCACAATCAATGGAAAAATATTTCTGCGTTCTGAAATCGACATTAAAATGAACGGAACTTTTATGAATGCAGGTGTTTCACCTTTGCTTTCTGTTCCTTTTGCTAACTATGCACCCAATCCATACATTTTTAAAGACACGCTTAGTAACTTTGGCGTAGGAGAAACCTTATTTTCCAAAAACACAACCGGATTTCAAAACCATGCAGTAGGTATTGGTGCATTACGTGATAATACTACCGGTAACCGAAACAATGCATATGGTACTATATCATTGTCTACAAACACTACTGGTTGGGCAAATTCTGCTTTTGGTAACGCTGCATTAAATCAAAATACTACGGGTAATTTTAACGTTGGATTCGGACGAGGTGCAGGGTTGTCTAATAAAACAGGAAACAGTAATACCTCTATTGGCACAAACACTATGTGGACAAACACAATTGGGTCTAACAATACTGCGATAGGTTTTCAAACTGGTTATTTATTAGATAGTGGCTCTAACAATATTTTTATTGGAAATAATGCTGGCAATCATTCCAATTTTCGCAAGGTAAGCAATCGATTAGTAGTTGATGTTACTGGTACACCTACACCCTTGATTTATGGAGAATTTGATAATAGAAAAGTTGTAATTAATGGAGATTTTCAAGTAAATGGTACTTTTTCTGGAGCTGGTAATGGAGGATTGATAAAAATCAATACCAATAATATTTTTTCTAGCGAAAGCATTGACAGAGTAAATGTTACAGCGGTTAACAATAGTGGTTATGGCTCTGAAGCATTGCATAATATTAAATCTGGAAATGATAATGTGGCTGTTGGTTTTAGAACTTCTAAAGAACTAGTTGCTGGTGCTGGTAATGTGGCTGTAGGAACCAATGCAATGAACATGAATAAAAGAAACAACAGCAATGTAGCCATTGGAACCAATGCAATGTTTCAAGATTCTTCAAGTAATGGTACTACTGCAATTGGTCATAATGCGTTGTACAAAAATCAAGGCCCCAATAATGTGGCTATTGGAATGAATACATTAATCAAAAATTCAGTAGGTGGATGGAATGTGGCGGTTGGCTCTGAAGTATTAAGTAACAATGATTCTAGTGGTTATAATACTGGTGTTGGACATCAAGCATTGTTTAAGAACGTAAGTGGTTGGGCAAATACTGCCATTGGTAGTACTACGCTCATGAACAATACTACTGGTAAT
Source organism: Sphingobacteriia bacterium (assembly GCA_947452295.1). Taxonomy (GTDB): domain Bacteria; phylum Bacteroidota; class Bacteroidia; order Chitinophagales; family Chitinophagaceae; genus Sediminibacterium. The sequence continues at coordinate 45,274 of CANGCK010000024.1, read as the reverse complement.
GTGAATATCGCAATTGGTAGTGGAGCACTTCAATTAAATACCACTGGCGATGCAAATACCGCTGTTGGTCTAGATGCCTTACACAGCAACATTTCCGCTGGCGATAACTCTGCATTTGGTGTTGAAGCACTTTATTCTAATAATGGGGTAGGTGTATATAATGCACCTGGCGGGATCAGTTGGAACAATGGTAGTGGCAATACAGCTATTGGAGCAAGGGCCCTCAGATCTAATACTTCTGGTAGTTTAAATACTGCCGTTGGTACTAGTTCTTTGGGAAGTTTAATTTCTTCAATTAATAACGTAGCTGTTGGTATCGACGCCTTACATGATTTAAAAGAGCAGGGGGATAACACTGCAATTGGTGCTTATGCTTTAAAAGCTAATACCGTTTGGGGAAATACTTCTGTTGGCGCTCACTCATTACAAAATAATACCACAGGTTCCGCTAATACGGCACTAGGTACTTTTGCACTCAGTAGTAATACTACTGGTTCTAATAACTTAGCATTAGGAAATGAAGCTTTAAAGAGCAATAAAACTTTTTCTAATAAAATAGCGATAGGGTCTCGCGCACTGCAAAACGATAGTACTAGTAACAGTACCATTGCTATTGGCTCCAATGCCTTACTAAATAATGTGGCAACAGGTAACCTCGCAATCGGTACTAATGCACTTAATTTAAATACAACAGGTGCTGGTAACTTAGCCATTGGTATGAATGCTTTATCTATGGTTACTACTGCTGGCGGGAATACTGCAGTTGGTAATATGTCAATGAATAAAACTACTGGTGTAAGTAATACTGCTGTAGGTGTTAACGGGTTATTAAACAATACTACCGGCGGTGGTAACACAGCAATGGGAGCCTATGTAATGAGTGACAATACTACTGGAAACGCTAACACCGTGGTTGGGCATTTCGGATTGAATAAAAATACAACTGGTAGTGCGAATGCAGGATTGGGAATAGATGTTTTAAGAGACAATACATTAGGATCGGGTAATGCCGCCCTTGGCGCAGCAGCTTTAAAAGCAAATACTACCGGTCAAAACAATGTGGCGATTGGTAACAATGCATTACAAACCATTACTACTAATAGTAATACTGTTGCAGTAGGAGCGAATGCACTTGCTTTATTAACTACTGGTGTTAACAATACCGCTGTAGGAGATGCCGCTCTTTCTAAAACAACTATTGGAAATGAAAATACAGCTGTGGGGCAAAATTCTTTAGGCAATAATACCGAAGGAACAAATAATACCGGTATCGGTACAAATGCCCTTGGTTCAAATACTACTGGCCAGGAAAATACGGGTGTTGGTAGAAGAGCCATGAACAACAATACTACAGGAACTTTTAACACTGCTATTGGTCAAGCTGCCCTTTATGGAAACCTTACTGGTAGCGGAAACACCGCAATTGGTCGGGTTACCCTTAATAAGGCTACCGCCGATGGTAATACAGGCGTTGGTGCTGCAGCAATGAACAACATAACAACTGGCAAAAGTAATACTGGAATTGGTGAAGATGTATTAACTACAAATGTTACAGGAAATTATAATACAGCCATTGGCTCTAAAGCTGATCTATTGTCAAATAATTTGTCTAACACAACTGTACTTGGATATAATGCTAAAGTAGAAACTTCTAATACTCTTGTTTTGGGTAATTCTGATGTTACTAAATGGGCATTTGGTATTCCTACTACTAATACCGGCAATGCATTGCAAGTGGGTAATTCAACTTCTAATGGTAATGGTGCTTTTTTAACCAATGGAGGTACTTGGACCAATGCTTCTAGTAGAGATTTCAAAGACCAATTTGCAGATATAAATGGTGATGAATTATTGGAAAAGGTAAATCAATTAAATATCCAAAAATGGAATTACAAAGGCACCGATGAATCGCATATTGGACCTATTGCAGAAGAATTTAAAGAATTATTTGAGCTGGGTGTCAAAGATGACAAAAAACACATAAGTACCATTGATGCTTCTGGTGTTGCCCTTAAAGCAATACAAGAATTAAACAAAAAAATATCGGAGAAAGATCGGAAGATTAGTCAATTGAGTAAAGAAAATCAGCAATTGTCTGATCGTATTGAAAAACTGGAAAAATTGGTCAATTCTCTAATTGAAAACAAATAATTGATGCGAAAATATATTTTCATCGCGATACAATTGTTCCTGTTGGGAAGTATAACTGCTCAGTCTATAAAACGAAGTAACATCAACTTTTATACGACCTCTTCCTCTAGAGGATTGTTGAGCTCAACAGGGCAAGTTAGCAGTGGTTTGTCAAATGATTCAACTCAGCAATATATGCGTGGGTTTCAACAACCAATTGCATACCCTGTTAATGCTGAATTAAATTATAATAATGATACCATTCTTTGTCCCACGAATACATTAGTATTAAAAGCAGCTAAAAACATTATTTATAAATGGTTTAAGAATGATACACTAATTTCAGAAGGAAATAAAGACAGTTTAATTATTAAACAACCTGGCACATATAGATTTGAAGCTTCCGACGGTATCGCAAGAATTGCTACTAGTAAGCCAATTGAAGTATCACATGTTAATACCTCAAAGAAAGCTGCCATCATAGGGTTTACTGTAGATACCACTATTTGTTTTTATGATACAATTTCTTTAAACGGTGCGGATATAAGTGCCTCTTACCGGTGGTCTTCGGGCGATACGTTACAAAGAATTACTGCCTCAAAAGAAGGTGTTTATTTTATTCAAAATGGCATTAAAGCTAGCAATAATAACTATTGTTTTTCAGATACTTCTGCAAAAATCACTTTGCGTAAAAATCTTACACCTATTCCTTCTATTATACGTGTTGCTGATAATTTAGTAAGTGAACAATCGGTTAACTATAAATGGTATTTCAACAACTTATTACTACCATTAGATTCTACCAATACCGTAAAAATAAAATCAAAAGGTCTTTATCAAGTTGTTACTAGTCTAGATAATTTTTGTTGGTCTAAATCTGCTGATTATTTAGTACAAACAGATCCAACTTCTAGTTTGCAAAAAGATTTCCAATTGTCGGCATATCCAAACCCAACTTCTGGCGTTTTTTATCTGCAACTCAAATTAGATCGTAGATACAGTGGTATCGTTCAAATTTTAATGGTGGATGCTGCAGGAAAAACAAAATGGAGTTTTAATCATTTTGTTTTCAATGATATGAATATCCGAATTCCATTTAATTTAATGCTAAATAAAGGCATTTATACAATTAATGTAAACGTCAATGGATACAAACCAAAGGCAATTCAAATAATAGGATTATAGTGAAAAAAAAATTAGTCATAATATGTTCAGCTTGTGTATTGTTTAGTTGTAATAAGCAATTTACTGAAACTGATCCAGCAACCGGACAGGAAGTAGCAGCGCTAACAACAAATACCACTGCTACTTGCGATTTAATCGGCATTCAACAAGTTAACGGAACAGCCATTTACAATAGACTTTCTTTTGTGAAAGACAGTACTAAAATGCCTCTTTCAATGACCTTTTTTGATAGCGTGAGCCAAAAAACCGAAAAATCAATACGGTTTTCTTATGTTTCCGATACGGTAAAAATTTCAGATACTGAATGGTTCAAGCTCAATCAATCTACCAAAAATGTGACTACTTATTTCATCAGACAATATTATGCCGATAGCAGTTATGATGATGAACGTTACGAATATAAATACGATGGTTTAAATCGGTTGATGAATAAATTCATTTATTATAATGGATCTTCTACCCCCGATTATATAGCTAATTATCTTTATGACGCGAATAATAATTTGATAAAATCTGAACTTTTATTGAATGATGGTAAAACTAAAATACTTCAATCTTCGGTTAAATATGACCTTACAAAATCAATAAAACCTTGGATATATCTTTTTGGTGATGCTTTCGAAAATTATATCTACTTACAAGGCTTCAATTTTGGAATTAAACCATCAAACCCTGTAACTGAAATGGTTACAGAAATTTATGATGTGAATAATGGCAGCGTTATTGATAATTGGAATACTACATTTGATGGGTATGTTATTTCTAAGGATAAATATGTTTTACAAGTAGATTCTAATGGAGATTTACAACAGGGATTAGGCCTTTTCATCGGTACAACAAGGTATTCTTATGTTTGTAAATAATATACTTATTCGCTAATTACTTTGATATTTTAACAGTTTGTGCTTTTGCATATAAATCATGGAAGTTTTATTTCAATGATGGTTTGCTTATACCCGCAGGTAATTTTTGAGGATGCTTAATTCGTAACTGTTTATGTATACTAAACTGTCCGAATACTACTTCAATGTCTTTTTTCGAAACCTTAAATTCTTTCGAAAGAAATGCTACCATAGAGTCAGTGGCTTTGCCATCTGTTGGTTCTGCTGTTACGCTTATCTTCAATTGTTGCCCCTTCACCTTGCCAATTTTATTCATTTTAGCACCCGGTGTTCCCAACACATTTAATATCAATATATCTCCATCCCACTCATAAAATGATTCCATAGTGGACATAATTTATATAAATATAGTATTCTGTATACAATATGAAAAGGTTAAAAATTATTAGTCTATTTGAATAGTAGGATTTAACTTTGTATTAAACCAGCAAATATGCCTAATACAATAAACGCGCCTATTGATTGGAAGCTTGTTAATGAACATAGCACAAAAATAATTGCGATAATTGTATTTTTAATGTCGCTTTCGTTTTTAGGGACACTTAATTTATATATTCCTGCTTTTTTAATGTTCGATTTTTATGTACGTGCATTTTGTGGTGGAAAATATAGTTTGCTACAATTTGGAGTTGATTTTTTAGAGAAGAAGGGGATCCTAGCAATTAAAATGGTAGATAATGCTCCTAAACGTTTTGCAGCTCAAATAGGATTCTTATTGACTGATATTATTTTTATCGCACTAATAATTGATTTGAATCAACTAGCTTTTTTGTTGGGTTTATTGCTTGCCATTTGTTCTTTTGCAGAAGGTTTCTTGGGTATTTGTATAATTTGTTACATATATGCATCTTTTAATAATATTGTACCTTCTTCAAAATCATCTTCTTGAAATTAACTCAAGAAAAAATCCCAGTTAAGTATATTTATTTAAGTTAAATCTTGTGCAAAAAATAAAACTGTTTAATGAAATTTATGAAAAAAATTATAATTAGTTGTTTGCTTTTTACCATCCAATTCTCATTGATTGCACAAACGAATAATAACTACCCTGCAGAAATTAATCAATGGTTTACAAATAGAAATGAAGATCTGAAAAAAGAAAATGGGTGGTTAAATCTTGTAGGGTTATATTGGCTGGAGCAAGGAAAAAATACCTTTGGAAATAGCAGCGCTAATACTATAGTTTTCCCAAGTGATTTTGGTGTTGCAAAAGCTGGTTACTTCGAGTTACAAGGTAATGCTGTACGTCTTTTTACAAACAATAATGTTCCTATAACTGTTAATGGTAAGTTGGCAAACAATACAATTATTTTTTCTGCAGACGATAATATTGCTGTAAAAGTTCAATACAAATCCTTTCACTGGACGATAATAAAAAGAGAAGATAAAATTGGTATACGGTTAAGAAATAATAATAGTTCATTGGTTAAAAAATTTAATACAATTGATCGGTTTGCGATTGATACTAATTGGAAATTGCCTGCTATACTGCAAGCACCATTATTTCCATCTAACATACCTATTAAAAATGTGCTTGGTCAAACAATTCAAATGAAATTGTTGGGTAAACTAATTTTTACGGTTAATCGTCAAGTAGTATCTCTAGATGCAGTTGAAGATGGGGATGATTTATTTGTAATTTTTGGAGATGCAACCAATAATCGAACTACCTATGGAGCAGGTAGGTTTTTAATAGCAGCTAAACCCGATGTAAACGGTAAAACTTGGATTGATTTTAACAAAGCATATAACCCTCCCTGTGCTTTTACCCATTTTGCAACCTGTCCTTTGCCTCCAAGCCAAAATATTTTGCCATTTGAAGTTACAGCAGGCGAAAAAATATTTAAGCATTAATGAGCAGTGTTTTACTATTTGTAGATTAGTTTAATTGAAGCGAAGGAAAACGGTAATGCTGACTGTCGTATACAAAAAGTTCTTCAATCTCATAATTCCAATATTTATACAGCGGAGATTTGACTAAATATTGATCAGCTTTTTCTTTGTCGGATGTATTTAATGTAATCCAGCAGGTCTGACTTTCCATACTTACCGCATAACTGTCGATAATACCCTTATTGATTAAATAATTGATATAAGTTCTATGTGCTGGCACAAATGACATAAAATCATTGTCCATGCTAAATTTTATGATTGCCTGAAACTTTTTCATTGTATTAAATACTTAAGTTCTAATAAACAATATTTATGCAATTAAGTTGTTAAATGGCAATCTGTCAAAAAAAAAATTAATATGCCGACAATATTTCTACATTTACTCTAATTTATTTACTATAATTCTAGTGATATTGAATTAGAAATATACATCTTCAATAAAAAATATTTCCTTTACTTCATTATTTTTGAGTTCAATTGCTATCACATCAAATTGTATGTATTTCCATTTTTGGTGTTGATGTTGGTAAGAACTAGCCGCGTTTTTTAGAAATTGCATTTTTTCTTTGGTTATACTTTCTTCCGGATGGCCATATCTTAAACTATTTCTAGTTTTTACTTCTATAAAATGGAGTAATTTGTTTTTAGATGCAATTATGTCTACTTCATAATGTTTGTGTCTCCAATTGCGTTCTTCTATAATATATTGTTGTTTAATCAAAAAATCGCTTGCAATTTCTTCTCCTCGAGCACCAGTAATTTTATTATTTAGTTCCATATTTATTGCAATTTATTCATCAATCAGCTGATATTTGCAGGTATAAATACCTGATTTAAACAATGGAACAAAAAATTTTTAAGATAAAGGGTGTAGTGCAAAACTACGCTTGGGGTGGATTTTCATATATTCCTGATTTACTGGGTTTAAATAATAATCAACATGTTCCATTCGCAGAATATTGGATGGGGGCGCATTCTTCTGCTCCTTCAACCGTTTTGAAAAATGGAAATGAAATATCCTTACAACAATTTATTCAAGCACATCCAACCGAAACATTAACTCAAAAAGTAGTTGATCGTTTTGGAGAATTGCCCTTTTTGTTCAAGGTATTAGATGTTAACGACATGCTTTCTATTCAAGTACATCCTTCTAAAGAAGAAGCAGAAAAAGGATTTGATGCAGAAGAAGCAGCAGGGATTCCATTAAATGCTCCTAACAGAAACTATAAAGATCGTAATCATAAACCAGAAGTAATGGTTGCATTAAGTGATTTTTGGTTGCTTCATGGTTTTAAATCCAAGGAAAATATAATTAATACATTAAGAAATATTCAGGAATTTAGTTCTTTCATTGCAGTATTTAATACATCAGGTACAAAAGGACTGTATAAGTATGTAATGGAAATGGAGCAATCTCAAGTTAATTTGATTTTGCTGCCCTTAATTAACAGGTCAATTGAACAGCGGAATAATAAAATTGTTACCAAAAATGATCCTGAATGGTGGGTGGCAAAATTATATGACGGAAAAAATATAGTAGGAGATATTGATAAAGGAATTTTTTCCATATTCTTTTTCAATATCGTTCAGATTGCACCTGGACAAGCAATTTTTCAAAAAGCAGGAATCCCTCATGCATATTTAGAAGGTCAAAATATAGAATTAATGGCCAATAGTGATAATGTGCTTAGAGCAGGATTGACATCCAAATTTATAGATGTGCAAGAATTAATTAAGCATACCTCTTTTGAAGAAGTGATTCCAGAAATTATGGATGGGCTTCCAATTAATTCATTTGAAACAATCTTTAATTGCCCTGTTCCCGATTTCGGTATCAGCAAAATAGTGCTAACTCCCAATTCGTTGTATGAAACGAATAGCCATTCTGTTGAAATTTTGATCATTACCGAAGGTTATACTAGAATAAATGATGCGTTTCATTACTCCAGAGGGGAAGCAATAATTATTCTTCCAAATACACCATATCGATTAGAATCAACAGAAAAATGTACTTTATTTAAGGCTTTTATACCCCTTTTATAAGATTATTCACATGATGGGTAAAATTGTAAAATGCGGGTATTAAGATTCAGTGTACTTTTGAATAGAAATATCATAAATAATGAAAAAAATGAATAAGAACTTTGTAACAGCTTTAGCTTTAATGATAATTGCTACTGCTTTATATAGAGTGATTCCGGGTAGACCTTATGGCTTTGCCCCTCAAATCGCAGTTGCATTGTTTGCTGGAGCAATTTTTAGATCTAATAAAAAAACAGCTTTTCTTTTACCCATCCTATCAATGTTAATTTCAGATATTTTTTATCAACTACTTTATATCAATGGTTTGTCTGAAATAGCTGGTTTTTATAGTGGTCAGTGGGAAAATTATTTATTATTTTCAGCAGTAACCTGTGTTGGATTTATTATCAAAAACAATAAGATTGCCACAATTGCCGGTGCCAGTATTTTGGGACCAACAGCATTTTTTCTGGTTTCAAATTCCTTAGTATGGTTAAGTGGTGGTGGTTATCAACGTAGCCTAAACTTCAGCGGATGGCTTACTTGTTTGTCTGATGGCTTACCTTTTTATCAATATAGCGTGTTATCTACAGTTGTTTTTTCAGCTATTTTCTTTGGGGTGTTTTCTTTATTAAACAAAACTGTATTGAACAACAATAATAATATAGCTTAGCTTAATTAGAGCTAAGCCTATATCGTTTTAAATAAAGTAAGGAGGCATTAATTTTTTTCTGCTTCATATACCGTATCTATTAATAAATTATTTTGGTCTGCAGCTTGAGTGGCCAATTCGTCGCACCTGTTATTAAATGGATTGTCGGCGTGTCCTTTTACCCATTTAAAAGTAATTGCATATTTTTTAGACAATTCATGGTACTGTAACCATAAATCCTTGTTTTTTTTCCCCCCACTAAAACCCGTTTTTATCCAATTATTCAACCATTTTTTTTGAACGCTATCCACAATATATTTGCTATCAGTAAATATTGTTAGCGGAATGTCTGATTTTGTTAATGATTGAAGTGCCACAATTACTGCTAATAGCTCCATTCTATTATTAGTGGTTAATCTGTAACCAGCCGATATTTCTTTTCTTTTAGGCCCCCACATTAAAACTACCCCATATCCACCACGCCCAGGGTTTCCTCTTGCAGCTCCATCAGTATATATGTGAAGGGGGTAAGTAGACATAATTATTAACGGAAAGGTTTTTTATTTTTTGATGGGCAAAATAAGGTGTTTAAATTTATATCTATAGATTTAATTCACTTTTATTGATTAGATACTTTATTTCCTCCATAATTGTTAATTAAAGATGGATAAATAAGTCCCTACTCTTGTCAATTCTAATCGTTTATTAAATAATTTTCATCAATTTTGCATTGTTAATAACTAATACGAAATAGTTGTTAAAATAGCTATATATTTCATTAATATTTTTCTAATGACTTACGATTATATAATAATAGGTGCTGGAACAGCTGGTTGTGTATTAGCCAATAGATTGTCTGAAGATAGTGCGGTAAAAGTGTTGTTAATTGAAGCTGGTGGTGCAGATAGCAAAAGTGAAATTCATATTCCAGGTGGATATACCATGTTACATCGTTCTGAAGTAGACTGGAAATTTTGGACTGTACCTCAAAAAAACATTGATAATAGAAAATTATATATTCCGAGGGGGAAAACGCTTGGTGGCAGTAGCTCTACTAATGCAATGGCTTATGTAAGAGGGAATCAAGAAGATTTCAATGAATGGGCTTCTTTAGGTAACGACGGTTGGAGCTTTAAAGAAATATTACCTTATTTTAAACGATCAGAAAATAATATAAACTTTGGCGCTGACTACCATGGTCAAGAAGGTCCTCTTTCTGTAATGTTTGCCCAAGAACCAAGTCCATATGCCGAAGCATTTGTTGAAGCTTGTGTAGAAGTAGGAATGGAAAAAAATGGCGATTATAATGGCGAACATCAAGAAGGGGCTCATTTATTACAGTTTACTATAAAAAACAATCAAAGGCATAGTGCCGCAGATGCTTTTTTAAAGCCTATACTAAAAAGACCCAACCTAAAAGTTAAAACGAAAGCTTACGTTAAAAGAATTATTATAGAAAATGGCAAAGCAGTTGGAGTAGATGTAAAAACATCTTATTCCGAGTCTGAACGTATCAATTGTTCAGGTGAAGTAATACTATCTGCTGGCGCAATCCAATCACCTCAAATATTAATGCTTTCTGGTATTGGAGATCCTGTAGAGTTGAAAAAAGTTGGATTGGATGTATTAGTCCCATTGCCAGGTGTTGGCAAAAATCTTCAAGATCATGTTTGGAGTGGGGCTAGCGCATTCACAAATGTGGAAACAGGGAATGCATTATTAAAACCTTGGAATAAAACAAAAGCAGCTTTAAAACACTTATTATTTAAAGATGGTCCTTTAAGCAACGGACCTCTTGAAGCCAATGCTTTTGTAAAGTCTAATCCCTCTTTAAAAAGGCCTGACGTTCAATTGCACTTTGTACCTTTGGGAATTCCTGGAGATTATTCTACCGATATTTATGATTTCAGAACCTACTCCAAAAAAAATGGAATTTCTGTATTAGGTATTCTACTCCAGCCAGAAAGTAGGGGATATGTTGCCTTGAAGTCTTCTAAACCTCAAGATCCTCCTATCATCAACCACGAAGTACTTTCTACAGAAAAAGACATGGAGACATTGTTGTTTGCCTTAAAAAAAGCAATTGAAGTACTTAACGCACCTGCGCTTAAAATTTATGTTGAAGATGGTATTGAAATGCCTGCAGAACAAGATTCAGATGAAGCATTAAAAGCACATATCAGAAAAAGTTTAGAAACCCTATATCACCCTGTAGGTACTTGTAAAATGGGACCCGAATCAGATCCAATGGCAGTGACTGATTCTTCGCTGAGGGTTCGCAAAATCAAAGGATTACGGGTGGTTGATGCCTCCATTATGCCAACAATTATTTCTGGGAATACCAACGCCGCAACAATGATGATCGCTGAAAAAGCATCGGATATGATCCGCTTGGGAGTTTAATTCTTTTTTACTTTTGAACCATACTTTTTAAAACAATGTGTTTTTATTACACATTGTTTTATTATTTTGCAGGTACTAAACCCTGAAAATTGGCCACCACTAAAAATACATCTGTTCAACCATCTACAAAACCATCAACAAATAACATATTAGATCACCCCCCCACACAAAAAAAATCCACAAAAAGCGGTTTATTAAAAAGTATTCAATCTGAGCCCATTGTACCAAAATCGACCAATAAAAAAGAAAAAAAGTTAGCGATAGAAAAAAATGTGTCAAAGAAAAAAACAAAAAAAGAGGAGGCTTTAATAACTGAAATTGAATCAAACAAATTAAATGACAAAAAACAAACGACTACCAATAAAAAAATAAAAGATCCTACCAACAAAAAAACAGCATCTGAAAAAATTAACACCCCCCCAAAAAAAACAAAAAGAAAAGCTGTGGAACAAAATATGCTAGCAGTAAATAAATTGGTGAAACTTAATTTTAAACTTAAGTTTCAAACTTCCTATGGCCAAAACCTTTATATAACAGGTGCTCATCCATTATTAGGTGAGAATGATGTAGAAAAGGCTGTTCCTCTACATTTTTTTAACGAAGAATTTTGGACTGCAACAATTGAATGGCCTAGAGATTTAATTACAGAAGATTCAATTCATTATAATTATGTATTAAAATATCCCGATGGTTCTGTAATTGTTGATTGGGGCAACGATAAATATTTTTCTTTGAAAGATATCCAGCAGGATGAGCTTTTATTGATTGACACTTGGAATCATGCAGGGTTTATAGAAAATGTCTTTTATACAGAAGCATTTCAAAAAGTATTGCTTGATAATAATAAGACTGTTCATTTTACAATCCCTAAACCTTCTAATTATACGCATTGCTTTAAAATAAAAAGTCCCTTATTGCAAAATACGCAAACAATGTGTATTTTGGGCTCTATCGATATACTAAGTAATTGGTCCGAAAAAAATCCTATTTTAATGGGGCGAGATGATAACACCGGTTATTATTCTGTTTATGTTGATCTAACTAATGCTGAATTTCCACTTACCTATAAATACGGTGTGTTCGATGCTAAAGAGAATAAAATGAGCTGTTTCGAAGAGGGCAACAATCGGGTACTATATGATGCAGTTCATAAAAGGAAAACAACCATTATCAATGATGGCTATGCGCATTTGTCTGCCAATTCTTGGAAAGGCGCAGGTGTGGCTATACCAGTTTTTAGTTTACGGACTGATGATGGATTAGGAATTGGAGAGTTCCTTGATATTAAAAAGTTAGTTGATTGGGCAAGTAAAGTAGGAATTAAAATGATTCAGCTTCTTCCTGTTAACGATACTACTGCTACCAATAGTTGGAAAGATTCATATCCTTATGCAGCTATTTCAGCTTTCGCATTGCATCCCATTTATTTAAATGTAAAAGCAATAGCTGGTAACAATCTACAGCTTATTGATACTTTGAATGACATAAGTAAACAATTGAATGATCTTCCTTCAGTTGATTATGAAGCAGTGATTCAATATAAAATTAAACTGATTAAAGAAGTTTACAATGATGTAGGAAAAGAAACACTGTCGTCAAGTGGGTTTAATGTTTTTTTTCAGCAAAATAAACATTGGCTTGCTCCCTATGCAGCTTTCTGTTATTTGCGCGATGAATATGGTACAGTAGATTTTTCTAAGTGGGGTCATAATGCTAAGTATACTGATGAAGTTGTCTCAAATTTAATCAATGAAAATGCAGCTTCCTATTCAGCCATAGCTTTTCATTATTTTGTACAGTACCATTTGCACCTTCAGTTGAAAGATGCTACCGATTATGCACATAGTAAAAACATTATCGTAAAAGGAGATATTGCTATTGGTGTTTATCGTTTTGGCGCAGATGCTTGGCAACATCCCGATTTATTTAATATCCATTATCAGGCTGGCGCTCCGCCTGACGATTTTGCCATTAAAGGCCAAAATTGGGGATTCCCTACGTATAATTGGCATCAAATGCAAAAAGATGGATTTGCTTGGTGGAAACAACGTTTTGAACAAATGAACCATTATTTTGATGCTTTTAGAATTGATCATATTCTTGGATTTTTTAGAATCTGGAGCATCCCTTTGCACGCTGTAGAAGGTATCATGGGATATTTTGTTCCCGCAATAGCTATTTCTATTCACGAGTTTAACAAAAAAGGAATATGGTTCGATTTACATAGATACACCAGCCCTTTTATTACAGATCATGTTATTTGGGAAATTTTTGGAAATGATCAAGATTTATTAAAAAATAGTTACCTGAACTATAATGGTTCGGGTAGTTACTCGCTTAAGCCTGAATATGCAACCCAGCGGTTGGTAGAGGATTATTTTGCTACTTTAATTGATAATGAACATCACCAAAAAATTAAACAAGGATTGTTCGATTTAATTAGTAATGTTATATTATTTGATGTTGAAGGAAATGGACAGTCCTTTCATTTTAGGTTTAATATAGAAAACACTATTTCTTTCCGTTACTTAGAATTTAGTCTACAGCAAAAATTAAAAGAACTTTATGTAGACTATTTCTTCCGCCGGCAAGATGATTTTTGGAAGAAAGAAGCAATGCAAAAATTGCCAGCCTTGAAAAGAGTAACCAATATGATGGTTTGCGGTGAAGATCTTGGATTAGTACCTTCTTGTGTGCCTGATGTGATGAAACAATTGGGCCTATTGAGTTTAGAAATCCAGCGCATGCCCAAAAATGCTGATAAAGATTTTTTTCACCCCAATGATGCACCTTATTTAAGTGTAGTTACACCTTCTACACATGATATGAGTACGATACGTGGATGGTGGGAGGAAGACAAAAATCGCATTCAACTTTTTTACAAAAATGAACTTGGCCAAAAAGGTGAAGCACCCTATTATTGTGAAGCATGGATTAATAAAGCCATCGTTGCACAACATTTATACTCGCCCGCAATGTGGAGTGTATTTCAATTACAAGATTTGATGGGGATACATGAGCAGATCAAACGAGATAATCCAATGGATGAACAGATTAATATTCCTGCAAATCCTAAACATTATTGGCGTTACAGAATGCATCATACAATTGATCAATTAATTAATGCAACTGATTTTACTGAGCAACTAAGCCAACTAATAAAAGCATCAGGTAGATAAAATAATTTTTTAAATGATACTTCAATATAAACCCTCTAACCTTCCTTTTGAACATCCATTTACTATTTCAAATGGTAGAACCAAAACACATCAATCTGCATTGATTGTTCAATTGAGTCTTGGTTCATTTATCGGAGTAGGTGAAGCCCCCGCAATCGTTTATTACAATATCACTGTTGATCAAATGATGGCTGATTTAGCATCAAAAAAAACTTTGGTAGAAAAATTTGCTTTGACTGATCCTGAACGGTACTGGCATTATTTACATCATTTATTTCCAAATAATCCTTTTTTAGTATGTGCATTAGACATGGCTGCTTGGGATTTATTTGGTCAGATGAAGGGCGAACCACTTTATCAATTGTGGAATACTAAATGGTCAGATCAATTGCCCGTTACCGATTTTACCATCGGCATTGATACAATCGACAAAATGGTGGCTAAAATGAAAGAAAAGCCTTGGCCTGTTTATAAAATTAAATTGGGCACTAGTGAAGATATTGAAATTATAAAAGCACTTCGAAAAAATACCGATGCTGTTTTTAGAATTGATGCAAATGCCGGATGGACTTTAGAAGAAGCCTTGATTAAAATACCACAATTAGCTGAACTGGGTGTTGAGTTTATTGAACAACCCCTTGCTAAAGATAATTGGGATGGCATGAAAGTACTTTATGAAAAATCTGTATTGCCTTTAATTGCAGATGAAAGTTGTGTATTTGAACAAGACGTCATTAAATGTCACCATCATTTTCATGGGATTAATATTAAACTAACGAAGTGCAGTGGACCTACTCCCGCACTTCGAATGATTAAAGAAGCACGTTCCTTAAACATGAAAGTAATGATGGGTTCTATGAATGAATGTACAATTGGCTCTGCCGCTATTGCGCACTTTTTACCACAGTTAGATTATGTAGATTTAGATGGTCCACTATTGCTTTCACAAGACCATGCATCTGGTGTAGAGTATGATTATGGTAAAGTAATTTTAACCAATAAACCCGGCTTAGGAATTACGCTTCAGTAAATCTATTACTACTTTGTCTATTGGCAATGTCATACTTTCTGAAGTCAATTCATGCCATTCAATCCAACGAAAAA
Source organism: Sphingobacteriia bacterium (assembly GCA_947452295.1). Lineage (GTDB taxonomy): Bacteria > Bacteroidota > Bacteroidia > Chitinophagales > Chitinophagaceae > Sediminibacterium. Next base: position 29,804 of record CANGCK010000024.1, on the reverse strand, counting down.
CCTCTGCAGATTTTGTTGGATCCACTATTTGATGCTCCTCGAAGTCAAAGGGTTGATTTTTTGTTGCTAATCCAGATAAATCATGCGCAATAACTTCATAATAAATAGAAAGTATTTGATCTTTATTGTTAAAAGCAGATAGCTGAAAAAAATCGGTGGTGTAAATGTGATTGCCAATGCTTACTTCTAAGCCGGTTTCTTCTTTGAATTCTCTTTTTAAGCAGTCTCTAGTGCCTTCTCCAACTTCTAAACCACCTCCAGGTAACTTAGTAAAATAATGCCCCCTGATAAATTCATCACTCACTAATAATCGCTTTTGCTCATCTATTAAAATCCCATAAATTCTAACATTGAATAATGCCATATATCAAAACCATTTCTTTTTATAAAAATATCCAACAATAATTACGGAAACAAATACCGATAATATTACCGGTATATAAAATGCATGATTTGAATGCTGATAGGGTATATCTACATTCATACCATAAATGCTCGTTACCAAAATTGGTAATGAAAGAATAATGGTGATTGAAGTAAGTCTTTTCATTACCCCATTTAAATTATTGCTGATAATACTTGCAAATGCATCCATTGTGCTACTCAGAATATTTGTATATATATTCGCCATTTCTAATGCCTGACTAGTATCTACAATTAAATCTTGTAAAAATTCTCTTTCATCTTCATTCAATCCTAAGAAATTAGTACGCTCCATTTTCATCATTAACATTTCATTACTTCGCAGCGCAGTAACAAAGTATACCAAACTTTTTTGAACCCGCATTAATTTCAATAAATCAACATTACTGTTACTGTCGTATAAACTTTGTTCGTATTGATTTCTATTGTGGTTTATTTCTTTTAAATAATCTAAGAATGTTTGCACTACTTTCTCAAATACTTTTAATACCATCATATTTCTTTTGTCGGGATGACTTTTTTGAAATGAATTCAAAAATTTTTTAATGGCACCATTGTCAAAAGAATTTACCGTTACGATTTGGTTGTGCGTAAGGATAATACAAATCGGAATAGTTATATAAAATGCATCACTGTCGTTAAAAGAATTATTTTCTGTAGGTGTTTTTATAATAACAAATTTTACATTGTCTTCTGTTTCATATCGAGGGCGTTCGTCAATATCTAAAGAATCCCGCAAAAATTCAATGGGTATTTCTAAATCCCTGCTTAATTCAATAAACTCTTCCTCTTTAAATGGTGGAACAAGATTTACCCAAACACCTTGATCGGCTTTTTTTATTTCTATTGTTTGTCCGTTGATGTTTTTAAAATATTGAATCATAATGTTAAAGTAATAAAATCATAAATCGAATCCCTAATATCTAATGTTTATGCGCTATTGAACTCTATAAGTTATTTGTAAAAAAAAGCTATATGTCAATCGCACCATTAAAAACAAACTCTGCAGGCCCACATAGCCATATATTTTTAAAATGTGCTTCGTCTATTTTGTTAAATTCAACCGCTAATTGTCCACCCATGGTTTCAACTTCAATCCTATTATAGCCTATTTTTGTTGCACACGTTACTGATGCCGCTGTTACACCAGTTCCACAACTGTAGGTCTCATCTTCAACGCCTCGTTCATATGTTCTCACAATAATTTTATCGGGCAATACCTCAACAAAATTTACATTGATGCCCTTTGCATTAAAATGATCACTATATCTGATCGATCTTCCTATCTCTAATACATTTAGTTCATTGATGTTCGTTACAAACTTTATGTAATGAGGAGAGCCTGTATTTAATACAAAATCTGCATTGTATTTGCTAACAGTATGCACATCAATCATTTTTAAATGAATCCATTGGTTTTTACCAAAACAAGCTTCATGTGGTCCATCTGACGCAATAAATGTATATTGTTCTTTAATGATGCCACAATCAAAGGCAAATTTAGTGAGGCATCTGCCTCCGTTTCCACACATGCTTCCTTCTGCACCATCAGCATTATAATACATCATTTCAAAATCATAGTTATCCGAATGGTTTAGTAGCATTAATCCATCTGCTCCAATGCCAAATCTTCTATGACACATCAATGCGATCTGTTTTTTTGTTAATTGTATATCACCCTTTCTATTGTCTATTATAACAAAATCATTACCAGTTCCTTGATATTTTGAAAATTTGATTTGCATGGTGTAATTTAAGATGAAAAAATTGGATGCACTAAAACTAAATAGCGGCAATTATTTCCAATGATTTTATAATTAAAGCTTCTACCGCTTTAGCTCCATCTTTACTAAAAGTTTTTTGAACCCTGTTAGCTACAATGGCATTCAAACTTAAACAGTGATGGTTCATTAATTTTCCTAAACCATAAATTGCACTTGTTTCCATTTCAAAATTGCTAATTCTGTGATTGCCATATCTAAATGTAGTTAATTGATCTACCAATTCGGGATATTGCAGCCCTAAACGTAATATACGCCCTTGTGGACCATAAAAACCAGGGCAGGTAACTGTTATGCCCAAATGATAGCCATTTACAAAGTGTTTCTGCAGTGAGGGGGCCGCAGACGAAATGTATGGCATCGAATTATGAGCACCTATTTTTGTATGTTGAATAAAGGCCTGCTGAATGGCCAATTCTTCATCATTGTTTTCCTGGCGATAAAAATTCAATAAATTATCTACGCCTAATCCGTGTGTACTAGCTACAAAACTATCTACGGGAATATCCGCTTGTAATGAACCCGATGTGCCTATTCGAATAATTTTTAATCTTCTTAGCTCCGGTCTAATTGTTCTGGTAGAGAAATCAATATTTGCCAAGGCATCCAATTCATTCAATACAATATCTATATTGTCTGGTCCGATGCCGGTAGAAATTACCGAAATCCTTTTAGTGCCAATAAAACCAGTGTGGGTTATAAATTCTCGATGTTCATATTTCCCTTCAACTTTATCAAAATGTTTACTTACTTCGCTCACCCGACTCGGATCACCTACGGTAATAATGGTATCTGCAAGCTCTTCAGGTTGAACATTTAAATGATAAATAGCTCCTCGGCTATTGATAATTAACTCACTTTCAGCAATTTTTTTCATAATGAACTCAATTTAAATAACAAATTTCGTGAAATGTGCCATAAATATTAAAAATATATCTACCGTTATACTTATTTGGTGAATACCATGCTTTAAATAAAAAAACAATTGAAAAAAACACATGTATTGGTAATTAGAATTTTAAAATTAGTTTGATTATACTATTTTTGCACTCCAAATTAAATGGTCCTGTGGCCGAGTGGCTAGGCAGAGCTCTGCAAAAGCTTCCACAGCGGTTCGAATCCGCTCGGGACCTCCAAATAAAGCCTCCCTCTAAAAAGGGAGGCTTTATAATAAGTAAAAATCTATGAAATATTCTCAACAAATAGGAATGGTATTAGCAATAGCCATAATTGGTATATGTTTTATGCCATGGGTTTATATTGAAAGCAAATCAATCGTAATTGACGGATTTCATGCGAAGGGTACAAATTTTGGTAGACCGGGTCTTTTTATAGCCTATACTAGTGGAATTGCTGCAATATTATTTCTACTCAATAAAATATGGGCAAAAAGAGTCAATATTTTTATTACCACCTTTGCATTGGCATGGTCGCTTAGAAACTACATTATCTTATCTACATGTTTTGGAGGTGAATGTCCCGAAAAACTTGTGGGATTATATCTTTTAGTATTTCTTTCTATTTGTATGTTCATAATGAGTCTGCTACCCACCATAAAGGTAACAGACTCAAAATAGGGTTAAATTAGCTTTTTAATGTGTTTAATGCGTCGGCAATAATAGCAACGCATTCTAAGATTTGTTCTTTAGTGATTAATAAAGGGGGTGCAAAACGAATTTTATCGCCATGTGTGGGTTTCGCAAGCAAACCTCTTTCCTTTAGTGCTAAGCATAAATCCCACGAAGCATCAGGATTTGAATGATTAATAACAATCGCATTTAATAGGCCCTTCCCTCTAATAATTTTGATAAATGGGGATTGAAGTTTAGTTAATTCATCCCTTAGCAAAACGCCCATTGCTGATGCATTTTCAGTCATTTTTTCTTCTTTCAAGACTTCCAATGCAGTTATTGCTACTGCACAAGCAAGTGGATTCCCACCATAAGTAGAGCCATGTTCTCCAGGTCGAATGTTCAACATAATATAATCATCGGCCAATACAGCTGAAATTGGCAGTACCCCTCCACTGAGTGCTTTTCCTAAGATTAATATATCCGGCCGAACATTTTCATGGTCGCAAGCCAACATTTTACCTGTTCTTGCCAGTCCTGTTTGAATTTCATCAGCAATAAATAATACATTGTATTTGGTGCACAATTCCCGAACTTTTGTCAAATATCCATCATCTGGTAGCACTACACCTGCTTCTCCTTGAATAGGCTCTACCATAAATGCACATACATTTTGGTCTTGAAAAGCTTTCTCTAAAGCAATTGTATCATTATATGGCACTAATTCAAATCCAGGCATGAATGGACCAAAATTATGGTAACTACTAGGATCGGAAGAAGTTGATATGGCGGCGAGTGTTCTACCCCAAAAATTTCCTTCTGCAAAAATTATTTTTGCTTTATTTTCTTCAATACCCTTAATCGCATATGCCCATCTTCGCGCCAATTTAATAGCAGTTTCTCCACCCTCTACACCAGTATTCATAGGCAATACTTTGTCATAGCCAAAATATTGTGTTATAAACTGTTCATATTTGCCTAATAAATTGTTGTGAAATGCCCTTGAAGTTAGGGTGAGTTGCTTGGCTTGTTCTACTAAGCTGTTGATAATAGCAGGGTGACAATGTCCTTGATTTACAGCCGAATAACCACTTAAAAAGTCAAAATAACGTTTCCCATCAACGTCGTACAAAAAAACACCTTCTCCTTTCTCTAGCACAACAGGTAAAGGATGATAGTTGTGTGCGCCATATTTTTCTTCTAGTTGTAAGTATATAGCCGAATTAGCGGATATAGTAGTATCCATATAATAATAATTAATGATAAAAAATGAAAGAATAAATACGCTACTTAAAATGTGTAGGTTATCAATAAGAAATTAAAAAAGTAAGTATGCACCCGCAGGATGATCTAGAAAATCTAAATTAATATGTAGGAAATGTTTCATATTCATAACAATTGCAATATACGAATTATTGAGAATATTTTCAATATAACCTTTGGTGAATAGATTGTATTTTCGCTCAAATTAATTATTCTTGAATCCATTAGTTGCTGTAGTTATATTAAATTTTAATGGTAAAAAATACCTCGAACAATTTTTACCTTCTGTAATGGCTACCACTTACCAGCCAATACAAATAGTTCTTGCTGATAATGGTTCCACAGATGATTCAATTGAATTTGTAGAAAAAAACTACCCAACAATAACCTTGTTAAAGAATAGCGTAAATCTAGGTTTTGCCGGGGGGTACAATTGGGCTTTAAAATTAGTAGATGCGCCTTATTATGTATTGCTTAATTCTGATGTTGCTGTAAAGCCCAATTGGGTAGATCCAATAATAGCTTTGATGGAAGCAAATGAAATGGTAGCCGCCTGTCAGCCAAAGCTTTTATCGTTTAAAGAAACAGGGTTATTTGAGTATGCTGGAGCAGCAGGGGGGTGGATTGATAGTTTGGGTTATCCATTTTCCCGAGGTAGAGTTTTTGATGTTTGCGAACCAGATATTGGTCAATACAATCATTCACAAGATATATTTTGGGCTACTGGCGCTGCTATGTTTGTAAAGTCTGGTATATTTCATGCATTAAATGGCTTTGACCCATATTTTTTTGCACATCAAGAAGAAATTGATTTATGTTGGAGAATGCAATTAAAAGGATATCGGGTGATGGTTTGTCCTGATTCAGTTGTTTATCATGTTGGCGCAGGTACTTTACCGCGGGGTGGAAGAAAAGTATTTTTAAATTTCAGAAACAATTTAATTATGATGGCAAAAAATTTGCCATTAAATGAGTTGTTGTGGAAAATACCAGTTCGTTTTTGTTTAGATGCTCTGTCAGCATGGAAAGGTTTGTTGTCGGGTGATAGGTTTTTTTTTACAGCAATTATTAAAGCCCATATCAGTTTTTTTTATTGGTGTTTGATAGGAGATAAGAGGGGTATGATAAAACCTATTCCGATGAAAAAACTAATGGGCGTTTATAATGGATCGGTTGTTTGGAACTATTTTGTTGAGAAAAAGATGCGTTTTTCAGAAATTATTGAAGAGAAGCAATGATTATATTCAATCAACCCTTATTTTTGCACAGCAATTTCAAAATATGTCACAAGAAATCATTGATCAACACGAACAAAAAGATATCCAAAATAATTGGGTGAGTTCATCTCGTTTTTTATTTTACTTGCAAGTATTTTGCATACTAGCTTTTATATTAGGAGGATGCTACCGTATGTATAATCAGCGTTATACAGGTAAGCCTGCTGTTGATGTACAAAGTAGCTCAAAGTACAAACCAGAGTATAAATAAAAATCAAAAAAAAATTTGGTAGAGATAAAATTTTTTCTATTTTTGCACTCCCAAAACAAAAGTTCTTATAATTAATGCGGAAGTAGCTCATTTGGTAGAGCACGACCTTGCCAAGGTCGGGGTGGCCAGTTCGAGCCTGGTCTTCCGCTCAAAGAAAATCCCGCTCTTAAGTGACGGGATTTTTTATGGCAGCCCTGGTGGTGGAATTGGTAGACACGCAGGACTTAAAATCCTGTTCGCCGCAATGCGAGTAACGGTTCAACTCCGTTCCGGGGCACAAAAAAAAGGTGGAATTGATTTCCACCTTTTTTATTTTGTATATGAGCTGTTTTAAATTATTCTTCTGTAGTTTTTGGATTTAATCCATATTTATTCTCTCCTAAATTGCTATCAGTAAAAAATAGTACCAATAGCCAAATTCCTCCAATCAATGGAATTATACCTACCAATAACATCCATCCACTTTTACCAACATCATGTAAACGTCTTACTGCAACAGCAAGCCCCGGAATAATTGTTGCCAATGCGTAGAATAGGTAAACATAGCCGTATGGTAATGGCATTTCTCCAATTGTAAAGTTGCTGTGTAATACATTGTCTATTCCCATTGCTACTAGTGCAAAAATGAAATTAAACAATGCAAAAAACCAATACTCTTTTCTTCTTGCCCTACCTGAGAAGTTCGTGTAATTGTTCAATACTTTTAGGTACCATTTCATAAACAAGTAATTTTTAGTTTAGCCCTACTCTTATGGCTTTTCGGTAAACGCCCCGTTTTTAGGTGGTTGCTGGTCTCCACATTTGCTGTATAATATTAAGAATATTTTTAATAAAAAATAAATTATTTTCCATCATACTCATTTGGCCAACTAGTTTTTAATCCATCTGCTTTTTTCAACACATCATCTTGTAAACTTTTTTTATAGTCGTTTAATTTACTAGCTATTGTACCATCAAATGCACCTATGATTTGAGCCGCCAATATTCCTGCATTCTTTGCCGCATTCAATGCAACAGTTGCAACCGGCACCCCATTAGGCATTTGTAAAATGGATAATATTGAGTCCCATCCATCAATAGAATTGGAGGATTTAATAGGTACCCCAATCACGGGTAAAGTAGTCAATGATGCTACCATACCCGGAAGGTGCGCAGCACCTCCTGCTCCAGCTATAATTACTTTTAAACCTCTTGATCTGGCAGTTTGAGCATATGTTACCATTCTTTCCGGTGTTCTATGTGCCGATACTACTGTTAACTCAAACGATATCTCCATTGATTTTAAAAAATCAGCTGCAGCCTGCATTACCGGTAAATCGCTGTCGCTTCCCATGATGATGCCCACTAATAAATGATTGCTCATGTTGTATTTTTATTATAGAAAGTTACTAATTAAATCGTAATACATATTTCTCCAAAAAATCCTTACAATTCAATACTTCAATTTCAGAAAAATAATAATCCTTCTTATCTTCAGTTACAATGCAATGGCAGTTGGTATGTATAGCAGCCATGTATTCTAAGCCATCTTCAAAATCTTTTATCTTTTTACTTTTTGCAACCGTTTGTATATCTGTTTCTTTATTAACAGCCGTTAAAATATGTTCACTTAATAAAGCAATTTTTTCTCTTGCCTTTGCCGCTCCACATTTCTTTCCAGCAAAATAATAAGCTATTGAAAAACAGGTAGGGGAGCTGTATAATTTAAATTGTTTACTTCCCGCTAAACTTAGTACCCTGGACGAATAACTATAAACTGGTAATTCTTTGTTTAAAACAGAAATTAATACATTGGCATCTATAAAAATTTTTTTCATTTCTTGCGAGATTCAAAAAATGATTGCCGTTGATCTTTTCGGGTTTTTGATTTTACCGTGTATTGCGCTTCCCCTTCTGATATTTGATTGACCCATGTTGCAATGGGCAAATCTTCAATTGGCGTATAGTTTTGTTGGGTGATATTTCTAAACAAATATTCTGTAAGGCGCGATAAGCTCATATTGTTTTTAGCTGCATATAGCTTAGCCGCTTCAATTACCCTTTCATCGAAACTCATCGTTATTTTTGCATCCATTTCCTCTTTTTTATACCACAAAATAAATTATATCTTACGTATAAAAAAATATTTTTTCTTACTGCAGTTGTCGTTGATAAATTTGTATGGTATTCTCTAATCCCAAATAAAGCGCGTCACAAACCAACGCATGGCCAATACTCACTTCATCTATATAGGGGATTTGTTGTGTAAAATAACGAAGGTTAAATCGGTCTAAATCATGTCCGGCATTAATACCCAAACCCAGTTCTTTAGCTTTTGCAGCTGAACTAATATAGGGGGCAATTGCATCTGCCTTTTTATTAGCAGCAAATAAGGTAGCAAACTGTTCTGTATACAATTCAATCCTATCAGTTCCGGTTGCTGCTGCTCCAACAACCATTTCAACTATCGGGTCCACAAAAATTGATACTCGGATACCTGCTTCTTTAAAGACCCCGATAATTTGGGTTAAATAAGCTTTATTGGCAAGGGTATCCCAGCCATGGTTACTGGTAATTTGTCCAAGCGCGTCCGGTACCAATGTTACCTGAGCAGGCTTTACCGCTAGTACCAGGTCAACAAATTTTTGTTCTGTAGGGTTGCCTTCAATATTAAATTCGGTAGTTAATACTTTTTTTAAATCATGAACATCTTGGTAACGTATATGTCGTTCATCGGGGCGTGGATGTACGGTAATTCCATTCGCCCCAAATTGCTCTGCATCAAGCGCTACTTTTATTACATCGGGGTTGTTGCCGCCTCTGCTATTTCTTAAAGTGGCAATTTTATTGATATTTACACTAAGCTTTGTCATAATGTAAAGTTACGCTGCATCTGATTATACACCATAAACCAAAGAAACATTTTCCTAAATCAACATTTGAAGTATAGCTTTGTTAAATTATTATGTCGTACGAATCATTAGAAGCTTGCTTGCTCGATTTGGAAAAAAAAGGGCAATTAATTAGAATAAAAGAACAAGTAGATCCATATTTGGAAATGGCTGCAATTCATTTGCGGGTATATGAAGCACATGGCCCCGCATTGTTATTCGAAAATGTAAAAGGATCTCGATTTAGAGCCGCGTCTAATATTTTTGGTACGCTAGAGCGGAGTAAGTTTATTTTCAGCGATACCATTCAACATGTTCAGCAATTAATTGAACTCAAGAACGATCCTATTAAAGCGCTTAAATCTCCTTTAAAAAATCTTCAAGTTGCAATGGCTGCTCTAAAAGCATTACCGCTTAAAAATCCATTGTCGAAGCCTGTATTATACGAAGAAATCAAAATTACCGACCTCCCGCTTATTCATCATTGGCCAATGGATGGTGGGGCTTTTGTAACCTTACCGCAGGTTTATACTGAGGATATTGATCAGCCGGGTATTATGAAGGCTAATTTGGGTATGTATCGCATTCAATTAACCGGCAACGATTACGTTCCCAATAAAGAAATTGGCTTACATTATCAATTGCACCGTGGCATTGGAGTTCATCAAACAAAAGCCAATAAAAAAGGACTCCCACTAAAAGTAAGCTGCTTTGTAGGCGGGCCGCCTGCACATACTTTGTCTGCTGTAATGCCTTTGCCGGAAGGAATCAGCGAAATGACTTTCGCCGGAGCATTGGGGGGACGAAGATTTAGGTACAGTTATCAAGATGGATTTTGTATTAGTACCGATGCCGATTTTGTTATAACGGGTGAAGTATATCCAGGTGAGAATAAACCTGAAGGACCTTTTGGAGATCATTTGGGTTATTATAGCTTAACTCATCCTTTTCCGCTAATGAAAGTGCATAAAGTATATGCCCGTAAAAATGCCATTTGGCCTTTTACTGTAGTAGGCCGTCCACCGCAAGAAGATACCAGCTTTGGGGAACTGATTCATGAAATAACTGGAGCGGCAATACCCGCTGAAATACCAGGACTAAAAGAGGTTCATGCCGTTGATGCCGCAGGTGTTCACCCTTTGCTATTAGCAGTAGGTAGCGAACGTTATACACCTTTTAGTCCAGCCAAACAACCGGCTGAATTATTAACCATCGCCAATCATATATTGGGAACCGGGCAATTAAGTTTGGCTAAATTTCTTTTTATAACTGCAGATGATAACAATCAACTTCAAGCCAGCCATATTCCCTCGTTCATGCAATATGTGTTAGAACGTATCCAATTAAATCGCGACATTCATTTTTATACCAATACCACCATCGATACCCTCGATTATTCAGGGACAGGGTTAAATACAGGTAGTAAAGTAGTTTTTGCCGCCTATGGCGAAAAAATAAGAGAATTGTCGAGTAATGTACCAGCTGTTTTTAATTCATTAAGTGGGTTCGAAAAACCTCAAATTGCAATGCCCGGTGTACTTTGCATATCTGCCAAAGCATTTCATGATTATTCAACCGCCAAAGAGGAAATGGATAACCTCAATAGCCAAGTATTCCATCATATTAATACACTGCAAGGTATTGTAATTATAGTTGTTTGTGATGATAGCTATTTTGCCGCTGGGTCTATCAATAATTATTTATGGGTAACTTATACGAGGTGCAATCCATCTCACGACATATATGGAATTGATTCGTTTTGCGTTCATAAGCATTGGGGTTGTAATGGGCCGTTAATTATTGATGCCCGAATTAAAAGTCATCACGCACCCGCTGTAGTAAAAGATCCTAAAATAGAAGAACACATCAATCGCCTTTTTGAAAAAGGGGGTAGCTTATACAAAATCTTGTAATTTTTAATAGATGAATCAGTACATAGCCCGTTTGGCAAATATTGCAGCAAAACCCACACGTACCATTATTGGCTTAATGAGTGGTACTTCTTTAGATGGATTAGATATTGCTTTATGTGAAATTGATGGGTGTGGCGTACATACTAAAGTTAAAGTGCCCTATTTTACAACCATTCCTTTTGATCAACATTTTAAAGATTTAGTTAGAGCTGTGTTTTCTAAAAAAACAGTTGATCTTGAACTGTTGTGTGTATTAAATCCATGGATTGCAGTACAACATGCTAATATGATATTAGCTGCGCTAAAAGAGTGGGGAATAAATGCTGCTGATGTAGATTTAATAGCTAGCCATGGTCAAACAATTTACCATGCACCTAAAATCCTTCATCAAAAGAAAATCTTTGGCAACGCTACGTTGCAAATTGGCGATGGAGATCATTTGGCTGTGAATACTGGAATTATCACCATCAGCGATTTCCGTCAAAAACATATTGCTGCTGGAGGAGAGGGCGCGCCATTGGCTGTTTACGGCGATTATTTAGTTTTTAGTAAGTTGGGTGAAAATCGCATCATGCTGAATATTGGCGGTATTGCCAATTTTACTTTCCTAGCTGAAGATTTAGATGTTTCAAAAGTCTTTAGTACCGATACAGGTCCAGGCAATACATTAATGGATGCATATGCGCAACTGCATTTTAATATTCCTTTCGATAAAGATGCAACTATTGCCAAACAAGGGGTTTGCAATAACCTGCTATTAAAAACGCTCATGCAAAACGATTTTTTTGACCAACCCTTTCCTAAAACCACCGGTCCCGAATTGTTTAATTTGAATTATTTAAACAATGCCATCACTAATGCCCAATTGATGGGTATTAGTCACTATGATGTTATGGCTACATTAAACAGCTTTACCGCTAACACAATTGTAGCTGCATTAAAACAAACCATGAATATTGAAAAAGAATATGTAGTGTATAGTAGCGGTGGGGGTATGCATAATCCATTGTTAATGGATCAGATACAAGCTCAATTGCTCAACTGTAAATTTTTTACTACCAATGCATTAAATATTCATCCAGATGCAAAAGAAGCTGTATTATTTGCTCTATTGGCCAATGAGTGTGTGGCAGGAGGAAATATTCCTATCGGTGGTGGTGCTGCCGATATACCAATGGTTGTAATGGGTAAAATTAGTTTGCCAGGTTAAAATAAATAGTAAATTGCACCCGAACTAAACAATATATTGAATTAATATATTATTTAAAATATACTTGGAGGGCAATAAGTTCAGCACTTTTAAGGTATTTCGAAAAAAAATCTAAAAAAAAATAGATTTAGCCTTGTTAGTTTGTTCTGTTTACTTACCTTTGCCGTCCGAAAAAAATCGGAAAAAATTATTTAGTCATGGCAAGAGTATGTCAGGTAACAGGTAAAAAACCAATCGTAGGTAACAGTGTTTCTCACTCAAACATTAAGACTAAGCGTCGTTTTTTACCCAATTTACAGAAGAAGCGTTTCTTTTTTGCTGAAGAAGATCGTTGGGTAACTTTGAAAGTATCAACAGATGCTCTCAGAACAATTAATAAAAATGGTCTGAGCACAGTAATCAAACAATTGAGAGCTGAAGGAGTTAAGATCTAATTAAAACACAAGAAAACTACCTAATAAAATGGCAAAGAAAGGTAACAGGGTACAAGTAATATTAGAGTGTACAGAACACAAAACTAGCGGTATGGCCGGTACTAGTCGTTATATTACTACCAAAAACAAGAAAAATACGCCAGAGCGTATAGAGTTGAAAAAATTCAACCCAATTTTGAAAAAAGTAACCGTTCATAAAGAAATTAAATAATCATGGCTAAAGTAGCATCTAAAAACGCGAAAGTAAAAGACCTTAAAGCTGCAGCAGAAGCTAAAAACTGGACTAAAGTTATTAAAGCAATGCGTAGCCCTAAAACAGGAGCTTACACTTTCAAAGAAACCATTGTACACAAAGACAAAGTAACAGACTTCTTGTCTGAGAAATAATGTTTTGTATAAAATAATGCTAAAGCTTCCTTACTAACCTTTGGAGGCTTTTTTTTATTGATTAAATATTAGCAATTGCATGAGTTTTTTTGATAAACTATTTGGAAATAAAGAAAAAGAAAGCCTTAACCAAGGTTTGCAAAAAACTAAGGAAAGCTTCTTGTCTAAAATTACTAAAGCCATTGCTGGTAAAACCCGCATTGATGCTGATGTATTAGACAACCTAGAAGAAGCGCTAATTAGTGCAGATGTTGGGGTTGAAACAACTTTACAAATAATTAATCGAATTGAAAAAAATGCGAAAGAGTACAAGTATTCAAATCTTGATGAATTAAATACACTTCTTCAAAAAGAAATTGCTGCAGTATTAGTTGATGCTCCCGATGAGTCTTTTAATGGATTTAATCTCCCTGATGCGAAGAAACCGTATGTGATTTTAGTGGTGGGAGTGAATGGAGTGGGTAAAACAACCACAATTGGTAAATTAGCTGCTCGCTTTAAATCTGCAGGTCATCAAGTTATATTAGGTGCTGCCGATACTTTTCGAGCCGCCGCAGTTGATCAATTAACCATATGGAGCGATAGAGTAGGCGTACAAATTGTTAAACAAGCAATGGGATCCGATCCTAGCGCCGTTGCTTTTGATACTGTATCTAGTGCTGTGGCAAAAAATGCCGATGTCGTAATAATTGATACTGCTGGAAGATTACACAATAAAGCACATTTAATGGATGAGCTAAATAAAATTAAGCGTGTTATACAAAAAGTTATCCCAAATGCCCCCCATGAAGTTTTGTTGGTGCTAGATGGTTCAACTGGCCAAAATGCTGTAGAGCAAGCCAAACAATTTACAGCAACTACCGAAGTGACCGCTTTGGCAATTACTAAACTAGATGGTACCGCTAAAGGTGGTGTGGTTTTGGCAATTTCTAATCAATTCAATATCCCCGTTAAATACATCGGAGTAGGTGAAAAAGTAGAAGATCTTCAAATTTTTAACAAAGAAGCTTTTGTAGATAGTTTATTTAGCTTGAATAAGTAATCGTTAAAACGTATAGCGTATTGCTAAACCACCCCATCCACCTTCAAAATAATTGTATCCTATCAAATTAAATGATGGCTGCCAGTCGAAACTCACATTTAATGGAGCTCCTTTAATCGTATAATCTAATCCCAAAACACCATCAACCCCAATTGCTATGCCAGCAGCTCTATCAGGGTTATTTCTTTTCCAAGAATCACTCCACATACCCAAATGTGCTCCTCCACCAACATACCACTGAAATCGATCTATAGGGCCTAATGGATAATGCAATTCATATAAACCAGTTAAACGAAACCCGTCAGATGAAATATACCCTAGCCCTTCCATTGCAGTATTGTTTTTCGTAAAATGTTTTACACTTATTGCTGATGGGTATAACTTGATACCCAATGCAGTTGAATAAGGTGTTTTTGTGTCTGTTTGTGCCAAAACTGTCAACGTAAACATTGTTAATATTAGCACCAGTAAATGATTTAAAAACTTCATATTTTTATTTTCTTTTATAGCTTAAAAATCATGCCAAAAATAATTGTCCCTTTTTAAAACATTTGTTAATGATTAGCTGTTCAAAAAAATAATTTTAAAGTAGGTTTGTAATATGTATTCATTTAAAGAATTAGTAGCAGATTTTGCCAATAAATTCGCAAGTCAACATTTCCCGAAAGTACCTGGTTCTCTTTATGAACCATGCGATTACTTTTTATCTATCGGTGGAAAGCGCATTCGTCCCATTTTATGTTTAATGGGAAATGAACTGTTCGATTCAATTCAACCTGAAGCTTATGATGTTGCTATTGCAATTGAGCTGTTTCACAATTTTACCTTAATACACGATGATATTATGGATGATGCCTCATTGCGTCGAGGGTTAGAAACTGTGCATGTAAAGTACAATCCTAGCACCGCTCTTCTAGCTGGAGACGTTATGCTTATAAAATCTTACGAATACATTCATAAAGTGGGAGGGAATCATATTCATAAAATTTTACAGCTTTTTAATAAAACTGCTAAAGAAGTATGCGAAGGGCAGCAATTAGATATGGATTTTGAAAAACAACAAAATGTTTCCCTCAATGAGTACATCAAAATGATTACCCTTAAAACATCCGTTTTATTAGCTGCAAGCCTCGAAATGGGTGCTGTACTTGGAGGGGCGGGTGAAGGGAATTGCAATCATTTGTACGAATTTGGTAAGAATTTAGGTATTGCTTTTCAAATACAAGACGACTATTTAGATGCATTTGGTGATCCAAAAAAGTTTGGCAAAGAAGTAGGTGGAGATATTAAGCAGAATAAAAAAACATTTCTTTTACTGCATGCATTAGAAGTTGCCAGCCCCAGCCAAAAACTTCAATTAGAAAAATTGATGGCAGAAAACCCCGCTAACAAAATTGAACAAGTGCTAGAAATATATACATCCTGTAAAGTAAATGAATGGGCTAACACACTTAAAGAACAATACTTGCAAACAGCCCTTGAGCACTTAGAGTCAATAGCTGTAGTTGCATCTCGTAAAGCTCCGCTCAAAGAATTAGCAGATTATTTAATTCAACGCGAAGTATAGGTGCCATATTCTGTATGATGAATTATATTACCTTATAAATTCGTTTTTTAAGAAGCAATTAAATTATAAAACTTCCTTATCTTTCAGCTTAAACTATATAGTGCATGTTATCTTCTCTTTTTAGAAAGAAATCATTAAACAAAATCATGGCTGATCTAAAAGCCGGGCATTCAGATGGTCATGGAGCTGGTCTCAATAAAGTATTAGGCGTTCGCGATCTTACTTTTATGGGAATAGCTGCAGTAATTGGTGCAGGTATTTTTTCTACTATCGGTACTGCTGCTTATAATGGTGGACCCGGTATTGCATTTTTATTCATCATCACAGCCATTACTTGCGGGTTTAGCGCTTTATGTTATGCCGAATTTGCAAGTAGAATACCAATTTCAGGTAGCGCTTACACCTACGCCTATGTTTCTTTTGGGGAGATAGTAGCTTGGATTATTGGATGGGCTTTGATTTTAGAATACGCAATAGGTAATATTGTGGTTGCCATTAGTTGGAGCGGATATTTTAATAATTTATTAGAAGGATTTCACATTAGTTTGCCAGGCTGGTTGGCTACTAATGCTTCTAATGCACAACTAGGCTATGAAGAGGCACTTAAAGAACTCGCAGCTGGTAATTCAATAGACTCCCTTACTAAACATGCTAAAATGGGATATGATGCAATTACAAATGCCCCTATTATAGCTGGGTGGAAGGTAATTTTAAATATTCCTGCTTTTATTATTGTATTGCTAATTACCGCATTGGCTTATGTGGGTATTAAAGAAAGTAAAAAGAGTACCAATGCAATGGTGATTTTTAAAATTGCTGTTATCATATTTGTAATTATAATCGGATTCTTTTATGTAGATACCAATAATTGGGATCCATTTTTACCAAATGGTTTCGGTGGGGTTTTGGCAGGTGTGTCCGCTGTATTTTATGCCTATATAGGTTTTGATGCAATTTCAACAACTGCGGAGGAATGTAAAAATCCGCAAAGAGATTTGCCTCGTGGGATGATCTATTCATTGATTATTTGTACTGTATTATACATTTTGGTTGCTTTAATTTTAACCGGGATGGTTAATTTTAGTGAACTTAAAGTAGATGATCCCTTGGCGTATGTATTCGATAAACTACACCTAAAGAAAGTGGGATATATTGTTTCTATAAGTGCTGTTGTAGCTACTACCAGTGTATTGTTGGTATTTCAACTTGGACAGCCTCGTATATGGATGAGTATGAGTCGCGATGGCTTATTACCCAAGCGTTTTGCTAAAGTGCATCCTAAATTTCAAACGCCTTCTTTTGCTACTATTGTTACTGGTTTAATGGTTGGCATACCTTCTTTATTTGTTGGTAGTGGTACTATGACCGACCTAACTAGTATTGGTACACTATTCGCATTTGTATTAGTGTGTTTTGGGGTGCTGGTTCTTCCAAAAATTAATCCCAATGATAATGTTGCTGGCTTTAAAATGCCGTTCATTAATGGCAAATATTTAATTCCAATTATTGTATCAATTATTATTTATTTATTTAAAAACAGAATAATAGCTGCAGTAGGAAATATTCAATCAGAAAGTTATCAAGAAATGTTATTCCTTGTTTTTATTATTATTTCCTTTATAACCGCTACGCTAAGTTATCTTAAATCCTACTCTTTTATTCCAGTAGCTGGAGCTTTGTGTTGCTTATATTTAATGATTGAAATACCGGCAATTAGCTGGGTATGGTTTTTTGCTTGGATGGGAATTGGATTGGTTATTTATTTTATATACGGTAGATGGAAGAGTAAACTAGCAGAATAATGAAGTACCAGATAGGTGATGATATATTAGTATTACATAGCAATGAAGAAGGAAAAGTCGTTGAAATCATTAACGACAAAATGGTGATGATTGAAATACGCGGAGTGAAATTTCCCGCATATATGGATCAAATCGATTTTCCTTATTTCAAAAGATTTACTGAAAAAAAATTAATACCTTCTAAAAAGTTAGTACCTAAAACATTTATAGATCAAATTCCAAAAGAAAAACCTCAACCCAATACAATAAAAGTTGCTACAGGTGTTTGGTTAAGTTTTATTCCAAAGTTCGAGTTAGATGATTTTAATGATGAAGTAGTAGATATATTGAAGATACATCTTGTCAATAATACCGATCAACCACTTAAATTTATTTATAAACAGCAATTTAATGGGGTGTCTAATTTCGAATTGCTGAATGAAATTCAGCCTTTTCATGATTTTTATCTGCATGATATAGCTTTTGCATCTGTTAATGACAGCCCATCTTTTTTTGTTGAATTTAGTCTTAAACAACCGCAAAAAAATAAAGCAAACTATTTTGAAACTTCTTTGAAATTAAAACCAAAACAAGTTTTTCAAAAAGTGGAATCCTTAAAAGAAAATAATGATCCAACTTTTTCTTATTTGCTTTATGAAAAATATCCCGATAAAGAAATAGATTTTTTTCCATTAGACAGCTTAGTGGCGAAGGGGTTTAAAGTGTATGATGCTGGAAGAGCCAGAGAACATTTACCTCCTGCTCGTTCAGTAATTGATTTGCATATCGAAAAGTTAGCAGATAATCATACTTCAATGAGTAACTTCGAAATGCTTACCCTACAATTAAATGAATTAGAAAAGTGGATAGATATCACAGTTTCACATCATCAATACGAATTAATTGTTATTCATGGTGTTGGAACAGGTAAATTGCGAGAAGAAATTCATGATTACCTCAAAACTAGAAAAGAAGTCAAGTACTTTATTAATCAGTATGATGCTCGTTTTGGTTATGGCGCAACCATTGTGTATTTCGAATACAAATAAAGTGTCCAAACTGTTTCGTATCTTTACATGCTACAAGCCCGATCCATCGCACTATACTGAAAAGTATGGTGAGGAAAGTCCGGACAGTATAGAGCAACCTACCGGTTAAGCGCCGGCTTCTTATTTAGGTAAGAAAGAGAAAGTGCCACAGAAAATAACTATCTCATTTAGGTGAGAAAAAGGTGAAAACGTGAGGTAAGAGCTCACGACTACAAATGGTAACATTGGTAGTGGGTAAACCTTGGGTACTGTAATGCCATGTATAGGGTCGTTTGAGGGCTGCTCGCTCGAGATCCAGGGTAGGCAGCAAGATCGGTTCAGTAATGTGCCGGCCAGATAAATGATGGAGTTGAAACAGAATCCGGCTTACGAGGTTTGTAGTTTTTTTATTCTTTTTATTTCTTATTAGTACATTCGCATTTATGACACAAGAGCAAATTAAAGTTATAAGGGACCGTGTTTTGGTGCTGAGGAGGTTTCTTTGACGTGGAGAACAGAACATATAAAGTAGAAACCGATCGGCAACTCTCTCTCTCTCCGGGATTTTGGGATGATAATGCCCGCGCTACTTCGGTAATGAAAGAAATTAAAGTAAACGAATATTGGCTAAAACTTTTCAAGCAAGTTAATAATGCTGTGGAAGATTTTGCCTTATTATTCGAATTCTGGAAGTCGGATGATGCCACTGAATCTGAAACCAAGCAGGCTTACGAAATTGCTCTTAAACAAATTGAAGAAGCCGAGTTTAAAAGTACCCTGAATAAACCAGAAGATGAACTACCCGCCGTTTTACAAATTAATCCGGGTGCTGGCGGAACCGAAAGCCAGGACTGGGCAGAAATGTTGTACCGCATGTACAGAATGTACGGGGAAAAGCAAGGTTGGAAGGTTACCGAATTAGACTTTCAAGAAGGGGATGGTGCAGGTATCAAAAGCGTTACCCTACAGTTTGAAGGGGATTTTGCCTACGGCTTTTTAAAGGCAGAAAGTGGCGTGCACCGTTTAGTAAGAATTTCTCCCTTCGATAGCAATGCTCGCCGTCATACTTCATTTGCCTCCGTTTTTGTATACCCTCTTATAGATGACAGTATAGAAATTAATGTAAACACCAGCGATTTAGAATGGGCTTTCTATAGAAGCGGTGGAAGCGGTGGCCAAAATGTAAATAAAGTTGAAACCGCTGTTCGATTAAAGCATATCCCAAGTGGCATTATTGTAGAATGTCAACAAGCTCGCACCCAAGGAGAAAATAGAGAATTGGCGATGAAAATGTTGAAGAGTAGATTGTATGAAGAGGAACTTAGAAAACGCCAAGAAGCATTAAATGCTACCAATGCTGGAAAGAAAAAAATAGAGTGGGGAAGCCAAATCCGTAGTTATGTATTTCATCCATATAAAATGATAAAAGATCATCGAACTAACTTTGAAGTAGGAAATGTTGGCCCTGTAATGGACGGTGAAATCGATGGATTTATTAAAGCATATTTAATGCTCGAAAAAGAAGAAGATAATGATTAATGAATAATTGGTAATTACAAAAGCAAACCTTGTAAAAATAAATAGGCAAAACTGAAATAAATAATTAGTCCGGTAACGTCTACCATCGTAGCCACAAATGGTGCAGAAGATACTGCAGGATCTGCTCCTAATTTTTTTAATAATAATGGTAGCATCGACCCACTTAGCGTACCCCATAAAATAACACCAATTAATGAGAACCCTACAGTAAAAGCAATCATAAGCCAATGTGCACCATATATATTGGGAATGATTGAATGCCATACCGCAACACGAATAAAACCAATTAAGCCTAAGACCATTCCTAATAATAATCCACTAGTAAGTTCTCTTCTTAATACTCGCCACCAATCTTCTACAGTAATTTCTCCAACTGCCATCGCCTGTATAATCAGCGTAGAGGCCTGAGATCCGCTATTTCCCCCGCTCGAAATGATTAACGGAACAAACAATGCCAATACAATTGCTTTGGCGATTTCATCTTCAAAAAAACCCATTGCAGTTGCGGTTAGCATTTCACCTAGAAACAATACTACCAACCAACCAATTCTTTTTCTAAAAAGTTTCATCAAAGGCATATCAAGATATGGTTCATCCAAAGCTTCTGTACCGCCCATTTTTTGCATGTCTTCACTAAACTCTTCATTGGCTACCCAAAGCATATCATCAATCGTTACAATACCTAATAAAATATTATTTTCATCAACAACAGGTAAGGCAACTCTATTATTCATCTTAAATACCTGACTCGCATTTTCCTGATCGTCATTTACATTCAATGATACTACTCGTCCATCAATAATTTCCGATACTTTTTTTTCTGTACCAGCTAAAATAATATCTCTAATCCTTAAATCATCAATTAATAATCCTGTTTCATCTATCACATACACCACGTCAATCGTTTCACTGTTTCTACCATGTTTTCTTAATGTATCAAATACTTCAGCTATAGTATCTTCCCCATATACATACACATAATCGGGTGTCATTAATCTTCCTACACTATCTTCCGGGTAACCTAATAATGAAAGGGTAATTTTTCGTTCTTCCGGATCCAATAATTTTATCAAATCTCTAATAGCTGCCTTTGGCAATTCTTCCAAGAAATCTGTCCGATCATCAGCAGGTAACTCATTCAGCAATTCAGCTGTTTTAGCAGAAGGAAGTTCTTTGACTATGTCCTTTTGTTGAGAAATATCCAAAATTTTAAAAACGCTTGCAGCCCTATGTATCGACATGTTGGCAATTATTCGAGCTTCAAATTGTGGATATTCATTAATAAGTTCTGCTACATCACTTATGTTTTGGTCATTCAAGAATTCTCTAATTTCAAGAGGATTTTCCCTTGAAATTAAGGCTTCAAATGATTCAAATAAATTAGGGTGTTCTATTTCCAAAGACATGTTTGCAATTTAACCAGAAATATTTACATCTTTTACTAAAAATAATTATCGATAAATATTATTGCCAATACTTTTCTCCAATCAACTTGGCTAATTCAACCTTTGCTAAACAAAGTTGGAATTGATACTGTAATTTTGTTAAAGTAGCCCGTTGAACATTAGTAACAGCATTCATCAGTTCAAGGTTGGTACCCACTCCGTTTTTATAACGGAATGTGGCCAATTGTTCGGCATATTTTGCTTGCTCAATTTGTCCATTAGTATTCACAATTCTAGATACATTAGCAGTTATATCTGTATAGGCTTGTTGAATATCTTTTTTGTAATTGTGCTGTAATGAATTTAATGCAAGTTCTTGTTGTTTCAATAAGGTTTGTTGTACTTTAATTTGTTGTTTCGTTTTGCCGCCGGTATATATAGGAACTACTAACGAAACACCCGCTAAATAATTGAATTTGAATTGTGCGATTTCTGGTTGAATACCATTCCTAAAACCTGCTCCCGCATTGAGATTTATTAATGGGTTGTCTTGTAATGCGGTTATTGAAATATCATGTTTAATTTGTTGAATTCTATCATTGATTAACCAAAAATCAGGTTGTTGATCTATAAACGATTGCGTCGTGTCCTTTAATGGATTAATTGAAATATCAAAATCAAATTGATCCCCTTTTATAACATTACTTCCAGTTAAATATTGTAGTAAGTTCTGTTGTTTTTCTAAAGAAGTGATTAAATCTATTTTTCTGTTTGATTCATTGTCAATATTTGCTTGAATATTCAGTAGATCTAATTTTAGCCCATCTCCATCGGATAATTTAGTAGTAACAATTTTTTTATTTTCTTCTAAAACATAAATTATGCTGTCCTGTAAACTTATGGCCTTTTGTAAATAACAAATAGTGTAATAAATAGAAGAGACTTGAATGGCCAATTGATGTTTTAGTTGATCAATATTATGTTTAGCAAATAATATATCATCTTTTGCCCTCTCTAAAGCGGCCTTTAATCTTCCAAAATCAGCAATCGTGTAATTGGCATTTATATTGGTATATAAATTATGTTCCGGTTGAAATTGAAATGCTTTTTCTACACCATTCACAGGAAATAATACTTTTGCAACCGGCTGAATAAATGTATAATTGCCAACTCCATTAACTTGGGGTGAATTTGCAAGTTGGTTTAACGTAAGTTTTTCGCTGGCTAAAACTATTGCATTTTCTGCTTCATTTATTTTTGGGAAATACGCAAAAGATTGCTGCACTAATTGCTTTAATTCTTGATTAACCTGAACCTGTGCTGTACACTTATTTGCTATTATACTGAAAATAAGGAGTATGATTGTCTTTCTCATATACGTAGTTTAATGTGCCTCACTAGCAGCTTTTAACGAAGCCTCTAACTCAGCAGCTGTTTTCTTTTTTGTTCTTAAAAATAATACCAATGGTAGCGCTATTATAAAAAATATTCCAATTAGTCGAAGTGTGTCTAAATAGGATAAAAAATACGATTGGCGCTCAACAGATGCATTTACTACTGCAAGTGCTTTATTGTTGGCAATTACTGCAATATCACCTGTTTTTGCTATGATATTTTGAGCAATCCCATTTACCTGCGCTTGTCCATTTTGCATATTACTTACCAAGTCCATTCTGTGTTGCGCATAACGTTGCGATATATAATTATTGGCAATTGCTATACCCGTTGCGCCGCCCAACTGCCGAATCATATTGTTTATGCCAATTCCTGTTGCATAGTCTTTTGGATGCAGGCCTGCCACTGCTTGGTTGATTAGTGGTAATTGACACATTGCAATGCCTAAAGCACGGAGTATGAAGGGAAAAAATAAATCATTTCTACCTATATCCGAACTAATGCCGGCATTCATAAAAGCGTAACAAGTAAATAGAATAAATCCAATTGTAACAAATGGAACAGGTGAAACACCCTTACTCATCAATATCCCCATTATGGGCATTGCCAACACTCCTGCTAATGTGGGCGCTAATAATGTTAAACCCGTTTCGTATGCTGTAAAGCCAAGTACACGTTGAGCGAGTATGGGATATACAAATACAGATGTAAATAAACCAATGCCTGCGATAAAAGTAAAAATACTAGTGAATGCTAAGTTTCTGTTACCTAATAATCGAATATTAACTGCCGGATTTTTTATGCGTAATTCTTGCCATATAAATGCAATAAAAGAAATAATTGCAACAGCAGAACAAATCCTGATCGATTCACTATTAAACCAATCCTCACTTTGACCTCTTTCCAATACAAATTGTATGCAGCTTATAAATGCTGCCAATAGTCCAATACCTAAATAATCTATATGAATAGCGGATTTATTTTTCCCCTCATTATCTAATTTCTCAACAAAAATATAGGAGAGAATAGTTGCGATAATACCAATAGGAATATTAATCATAAATATTAGCGGCCAACTAAAATGTTGCATTATATAACCACCTAATGTTGGCCCCAACGTTGGTCCAAGAATTAAACCCATTCCAAATAATCCGGCTGCTTTACCTCTATCTTTTGGTTCAAATGCATCGAAAAGTATTGATTGGGAAGTAGATAATAGTGCCCCTCCGCCTACACCTTGTATAAAACGCCAAATAACTATTTCCAACAAACTTGATGATTGACCACATAAGTAAGACGCAATTGTAAATATGATCATCGAAGCTAAATAATAATTTTTCCTTCCAAAGTATGCAGCTAGAAAACCCGTTAAGGGTATGATAATAACATTTGCAATTGCATATGACGTGATAACCCAGCTGATGTCTTCAATATTAACACCTAAGCTGCCACTCATGTCTGTTAATGCAACGTTTATGATTGATGTATCTATTAATTCCATTACAGCAGCAGAAACTGTTGTAATGATAATAATGGCTTTCGCAAAACCTTTTGGGGTTGCCATAATTCTACAAATTTTAATTTTCGGCGATAATGCTTACACTTAATCCAGCTCTTAATAAATGTTTCGTTTTTTGAATGTCATCAATCCAAATCTTTACTGGTACTCGTTGTGTTACTTTTACAAAATTGCCACTTGAATTATCAGGGGGTAATAATGCAAATTTTGCACCCGTGGCTTCACTTAAACTAGCAACTGTTCCAGTTAATTTTAAGTCGGGATATGCATCAATTTCAATTTGAACTTTTTTTCCTGGTATTAAAGATTTTATTTGGTTCTCTTTAAAGTTAGCTACAATCCAGTATGTACTATCGTTAACCACTGAAAACAATGGGGTACCTATTTGAACAAACTGGCCAATACTTATTGTTTTTTTACCAATTTTCCCTCCTTGTGGTGCATAAACTTTGGTATACGACATCTTTAATTGTTGTTGTTCAATTCTAGCACGTTTTACCGACATTACAGCTTCTGCTTTTTGTACAGTAGATTGTAATATCGCAATTCTACTCTCGGCGGTTGCTAAATCATTTTTAGAATTAGCCGTTATTTTAGTAGCGGTCTCATAATTAAATTTACTATCGTCTAATTGTTTTTTTGTAATAGCTTCTCCCTCGTACAATTTTTTATCGCGCATATAGTCTGCTAATGCCTTCGCATTCTTAGCATCACTTAATTCAAGGTTACCCTTATTTACTTTTAAAGAAACAATGGCATTATTTAAATTGGCTTTTGCCTGTATGATATCTACTTCAGCTTGCTTATAATCTGCTTCCATTTCATTTAGTTGGGCTTGTAGTTCAGCATCATCTAATTCAACTAACAAATCACCAGCCTTTACACTATCGTAATCTTTTACAGTGATATTTTTAACATACCCCGCTACTCTAGGTAGTACCGGAGTAATCTGAGTTTCAACCTGCGCATTATCGGTTGTTTCATGGGTAAGTGCAAACCTTACCTTTTTAAATCCAATAAAAGCTCCTACACTCAATACCGATAATAAAATAATGAGTTTAATCGGCGACTTTTTTTTGTTTAAATCAGTACTTCTTTGTTCCATATTGTTTATTTAGTTAGAAGAGCGTGAACGAATTGTTTTATATGTGCGGATAATCTTTGTTGAATTTTTTTATCTGCGTATGGATTAAATTCTATTGGTTTCTCCATTAAGCAATTACATAAAGTTTTTGATAACATCACCTGACTAATGGTTCCAAGTATTGAAGCAAATATTAATTCCGGATCAGCTTTTTTGAATTCTTTATTTCGAATTCCTTTTTCAATAATATTAATTACATCTTTAGCATTTTTGATGATAAGTTCAATAATACGCTGATGCATTTGCGCTCTTTTTGAAACGAGTAACTCTTGCTGGAGTACCCTGTGATACAATGGATCCGATAAAAAACGATTAACAAATCCATCTATAATTAAGTCTAATTGATCAATCAACGATAATGATGTATTTGATAAAACATTGTCTATGAAATCTCTCATGTAAAGCACCCGCTTCTCAATCACTGCTTCATACAATTTTTCTTTCGACCCGAAATAATAATTCACCATCGCAATATTAACATCTGCAATGGAGGCCAAGTCTCTTATAGAGCTACCCTCAAATCCCTTCTCTGCAAATAGCTCAATAGCTTTGGTAATAATATGTTCTCGCTTGTCTTGGTGCATTTTTCTCGAGTTACAACAGCAAATTTAAACATTTGTTTAATTTAAACAAATGTTTAAATTGTTTTTCCTTTTCTTTTATTAAGTTTGACTATGATTGGATTAAATATGTATCGAAATTTTGTCATCATTGCTTGTTGCTTATTCACCACTGCGCTTGTTGCTCAAAAGAAAGTTATCCCCGGTTATACTGGATATGCTATTCCGAATGAGGGAGATTCAGTAGAAATGTTTGCTGAAAATAAAGGGTTAATTAATTGGAAAAATCCCAAAACTCAAATCAGTTATTATTTTTATACAGGCAAAACAGGAAAATTAAAAATTGCCGTCAACCTAAAAAATATTCGTTTTACTGGTTCAATACAATTACAAGTAGCGGGTAAATCATTTACTATTCATGTACCAATATCACCTAAGTATCAATTAGTTCATGTAGGAGAGGTGATGTTAATTGATACTGGATTCTATCAGATTAAACTAAAATCATTATCGCCGGTTAAAAATTATATTGCCGAAATTCAGTCCATTGAGCTTGCTGGGCCTTCGGCTAATGATATTATTGTTAATCCTGTAGCAAGGAGAAATGCCCCATCTGTTCATTTAAAATATACATTGCCCAATAACTTAAAAGCAATTGCTTTTTATAATGAAGTTACCGTCCCAAATAATGCTGACCTAGTGCACAGTTTTTATATGGCATGTGGGTTTAGCAGGGGGTATTTTGGCATTCAAGTAAATTCTCCAACGGAGCGAAGAGTTATTTTCTCTGTTTGGGATGCTGGTAATGAAGCAAGTGATCGGAATAAAGTACCCGATGAAAATAAAGTAAAATTAATAGCAAAGGGTGAGGGGGTAATTACAAATGATTTTGGCAATGAAGGTACTGGTGGTCATAGTCATTGGGTATATCCCTGGCAAGTAAATTTAACCTACAAATTTCTTGTAACTGCACTAGCTGATAGTGCATCAGCATCTACAATTTATACTGGTTACTTTTTTGAATCTTCTTCCCAATGTTGGAAATTAATTGCTAGTTTCAAAGCCCCTTATGATGGTAATACACTGCAAAATCTATATTCTTTTAATGAAAATTTTGATGGAGTAAATGGTCAACTTGTTCGAAAAGCTTATTATGGTAATCAATATATTCAAAATGAGAATGGTCAATGGATTGAATTATTGAAGAGTAATTTTTCTTTTGATGCTACCGGAAAAGCTGGTCATAGATTAGATTATGGTGTAAACATAGATTCTACCCGTTTTTTATTATGGAATGGCGGATTTAAAATGCCTACCGCTAAATATGGAGAGCTAATCACCAGAAAATCATCCAACCAGAAACCTGTCATCGACCTTACAAAAAATCTGGATGAAGCTGCTCAGTTTAAGAAAGATATTGAATTGATTCATCAATCAATCAATAATAAAAAAATCGATACTACAGGAAATATTGGTGGGGTATATTATCAAATATTGAAAGATGGATGGGGGGAAAACATCAAAATCACTGATACAGTAACTGTTAATTATAAAGGAAGTTTATTGACAGACGGAACAGTATTTGATCAAACAAAAAGCAGCCCAGCAATATTCCCCTTAAATAGACTTATTAAAGGTTGGCAATTAGGATTGCCTATTTGCAGGGTTGGTGGTAAAATCCGGCTCATCATTCCTTCGGTATTGGCCTATTCTATTAAAAGTAGAAGTAAAGCCATACCACCCAATAGTGTTTTAGTGTTTGATATTGAAGTACTTGGAAGAAAATAAATAATTTTGTATCTGTACGTAAAGTTGAATTAGCTTCACTTTGCTTTGTTTAATTTAATATTAAATCTATTATGAGAAGAGTAACACTTTTTGCTAGTAGCCTGATTTTGTTGTTGCAATTGTCAGCACAAAAGATTACATCATCCGCTTTTTCTAATGAAGAATTAACCCCCGTAGGTGTTTCAGTTACAGTTACCTCCGGAAGTGTAACGATTGCTGAAAAAAAAATAGACTTCTCTGCGTATACAGGTTATTTAATGTTACCTAATGACACTGGTAAATCAATTGCCAAAGTATTTTTTACATACTATAAAAAGAAATCTGAAGAGTTGAACAAGCGTCCAATTACTTTTACTTTTAATGGTGGACCGGGTTCGTCTTCCGTTTGGTTACACATGGGTGGTTTAGGCCCAAAAAGAGTATTGCTACATGATGATGGTACAGCTGCAGGTCCTCCTTATCAGTACATAAACAATGAGTACAGTTGGTTAGATAAAACAGATTTAGTTTTTATTGATCCTGTGTCAACCGGTTTTAGTAGACCGTTAAATGGTGAGAGTGCTAAACAGTTTCACGGATATATAGAAGATATAAGTTCAATGGGCTCTTTTATTCGTCATTTTCTATCGAGATACGAACGTTGGGGCTCCCCCAAATTTTTAGCAGGTGAAAGTTATGGAACAACTAGAGCGGCAGGTCTCTCTAAATTTTTACAAGATAAATATAGAATTTACTTAAATGGGATATTCTTGATTTCTTCAGTATTAAACTTCGGTACAAATGATTATTATATTGGAAACGATTTGCCAAGAGCATTGTACATTCCTTCTTACACTGCAGCTGCATGGTACCACAAAAAATTATCACCCGAGTTACAAGTCGATTTGCAAAAAACATTAAAAGCATCTGAAGAATTTGCTATTGGAGCTTATGCAAGTGCTTTATTGAAGGGGGGATGGTTAACAGATGCAGAAAAAGAAGCAATAGCAATTAAAATGAGCTACTATACAGGTTTATCTAAAGAATACATTCTACAAAGCAATTTGCGTGTAGAGGAAAGTAGGTTTTATAAAGAATTGCGCAGGAAAGATGGGTTAACCATTGGTAGACTTGATGCACGGTTTACTGGAAGAGATATAGATGACGTAGGGGAAAGCAATAGTTTCGATCCATCATTTGCTAATATTGATGGGCCTTTTACAGCGGCAATTAATGATTATTTTCAAAAAGAATTAAACTTTAAAGACATCAATGGCTACAATATTTTTGGAGAGGTTTATCCATGGAATTATAACAATGTACAAAACCAATTCTTAAACGTTGCAGAAAGTTTAAGAGATGCGATGTCAAAGAATCCTGCATTAAAAGTTTATGTAGGGTTTGGTTATTTTGATTTTGCTACCCCTTATTTTACAGCAAAGTATGATATAGAACATATGTTTCTGAGACCTGAACAAAGAAAGAATATACATAGCTATTTTTATGAGTCTGGCCATATGTATTACATACATAAACCTTCACTGATTAAATTTAAAAAAGATGTAAACGATTTTTTTGAATTGAGTACTTCAAATTAAATCAATAAAGTTTTTGAAATAGATGATAAAAAATTTGGTTAGGAGTTAAAAGTTATTATCTTTGCAGCCCGTTAGGGGAAAGGGTGGTGAGGGGTGAGAGAAGGGATGATGTAACGGGTTGATTAACAGTTCTTTAAGT
>CANGCK010000023.1 GCA_947452295.1 Sphingobacteriia bacterium | reverse complement strand
CATCCACACGATAACATGGAAATTGTTTCTATTCCATTGTATGGCGATTTGCACCACAACGATAGTACTGGAAGAAATGAAATTATTCGCCAGCACGATGTGCAAATTATGAGTGCAGGTAGTGGAATTGCCCACAGCGAAATGAATGCCAATAACAACAAAGAAGTAAAGTTCTTGCAAATTTGGGTATTTCCTAAAGAAACAAATATTAACCCTCGCTATCAACAAAAATCTTTCAAGCCGGAAGACAGAATCAACCAGGTATTAACAGTGGTTGCACCCGATGATGAGCAAGCAGTATGGATCAACCAGGATGCATGGTTTTCTTTAGCCAATTTATCTAAAGATGTTGAAAAAGAATATACCATCCGAAAACCTGGCAATGGTGTATATGTATTTTTAATTAAAGGCACTGCAACCATTAATGGTGTTGCTATGGAAGAACGCGATGGACTAGGTGTAAGTGACACAGAATCATTACAAATAAAAGCCAATTCCGATGCCGAAATATTATTAATCGATGTTCCAATGAACATCCAACTAACTTAATATGCAAACAAGAACCATACAACAATTAGCTTATGGTACACCCATGGATATGGGAGGTTTTCCCATCCGTCAGGCAATACCAAATAGAACAATAGATCAATTAGATCCCTTTTTATTACTCCATCATGCTAATTTAACTGTTGATAAGAATATCGATGTATTGCATGCAGGCGTTGGCCCGCATCCACATAGAGGCTTCTCTCCAGTAACCTTTATTTTTGAAGGCGGTGTACACCACCGCGACAGTCGTGGCAACAATAACATCGTTTATGCTGGTGGTACTCAATGGATGAATGCGGGCATGGGCATCATCCACAGTGAACGTCCACCGGCCAACATTCATGAACTAGGAAGCCGCCAGGAGCTCATTCAATTATGGATTAATACACCCGCTAAACATAAAATGGATCAGCCGGTTTATATGCCTTTAACAGCCGATAATACGCCCGTAGTGAAGTCCAACGACAATAACACCACCATTCAGGTAATTGCCGGAAAATTGCATGATGTAATTGGGCCCATCAAACCTCAATCGCCCATTAACATGTTTACCGTAAACAGTAAAAAGGATGTTACTTATTTTCTTCCTATAGAAGAAGCACACCACCTTTTTGTTTACATTTTAAACGGGAAAATAAGCATTGCAGGAAAAGAAGTGCCCCAATTTAATATGGCTATATTGAATAACGATGGAACAGGCATAGCACTTAATTTTATCGAAGACAGTATTTTATTGGTGGGCTCCGGAGAGCCGTTAAATGAACCCGTTGCATCTCATGGTCCTTTTGTGATGAACAGTGAAACTCAATTAATGGAGGCTTTTAGAGATTACCAATTGGGAAAAATGGGGGTACTTATTGAGCAATAAATGAATAATTATGATTCATGAAAATCATACATAACAAGTTTCATAAAATAAAAATCCTCTTCAATAAAAAGTTTATATTTAAAATACAAATATTTCAATCACTTTCAATTTAACAACAACCAAATGAAAAATTTAAGCAACGTACCCGTTTTCCTATTAGCAATCGTTTACCTTGTATTCGGTGCCAACTTTTTCTTGCATTTTATTCCCATGCCACCTGCAACTGGCGATGCAGCAACTTTCTTTGGCGTAATTTATTCAACAGGCTTTTTAACTTTTGTGAAAGTGCTCGAAATTATCTTGGGCGCAATGTTATTGGTAAAAGCAACTCGTCCATTGGCTTTATTATTAATAGCACCAATTAGTGTAAATATTTTATTATTTGAAGTATTCATTGCACATCAACCCGGAATAGGCGTTTTATTGGTAATACTCAATGCACTGGCTATTTATCACTTAAAAAACAGATACATGGGTATTGTTAAAGAATAAAAATTTCTGGCTTATCGACAGATATTTAATATAAAAAAAGGTGGCGGAGTTGTAACTTCGCCACTTTCTTTTAAACATCACCATGAGCGACGAAATAAAACACGAATGTGGCTTGGCTTACATTCGTTTGCGAAAGCCTTTTTCATATTACCTCCAACAGCATGGATCAGTAACCTACGGATTAAATAAACTGTACCTGCTAATGGAAAAACAACATAACCGAGGGCAAGATGGCGCCGGTTTAGCAACTGTTAAACTGAATACCGAACCCGGAAATCCTTATCTGCATAGAATGCGAAGCAATGCCCCGCAACCTATTGCAGATTTGTTTTTTAAGATAGGTCAGGAAATACAAGAACTAGAGAAATACCAACCCGAAATCAAGCAGCACCCCGGATTAATGAAAGGCCATCTGCCTTTTTTGGGTGAATTGCTATTAGGTCATTTACGATATGGTACACAAGGTAAAAACAATGTAGAGTTTTGTCACCCTTTCATCAAACGAAATTTAATACCAGGTAAAAACCTTGCCCTGGCAGGAAATTTTAATTTAGTAAACACCGATGAATTGTTCGAGAAAATTCAAATGCAACCCGGTGATTTTCAAAAGCAGAGCGACTTAGCTGCAATGATGGAAGTAATTCATTATTACCTCGATAAACAAGATGATTTAAATCCCAACAATGCTGATATTGTTACTGTTTTAAAGAAAGCTGCCTCTTTATTTGATGGTGGATTTACCATTGGTGGCTTACTAGGCAACGGCCATAGTTTTATTATGCGCGATGCTCACGGTATACGACCTGCCTATTATTATATTAATGATGATGTAATTGTAGCTGCTAGTGAACGTGCTGCTATCAGAACTACTTTTAATGTAGGCGAAAATGAAGTAATGGAGCTAATGCCCGGTATGGCTTTATTGGTTGATGATATAGGCAATTATAGGATAGAAAAAATACTCGAAACAAAAGAACGACGTGCTTGCAGTTTTGAACGCATTTATTTCTCCAGAGGTAGTGATGAAAAAATATACAGAGAACGCATTGCCCTCGGACATCACCTTAGCCAAACAGTATTAGAAGCTATTCAATACGATTTAAAAAACACCATTTTTTCTTATATTCCCAATACCGCAGAAGTAGCCTTTTATGGCCTGGTAAAAGGAATGGAAGAATACCTCAATAAAATTAAAACAGAACGAATTTTAAGTTGGGGAAACGATTTTACGCCCGAGAAATTAGAGGAAATGATTAATCGTAAAATTCGTCAAGAAAAAATTGCCATCAAAGACGTTAAGTTGCGCACTTTTATTACGGAAGATTCTAACAGAAATGAAATGGTGCAACACGTGTACGACATCACTTATGGAACTGTTCGCCGAAATGAAGATGCTTTGGTTGTGATAGATGATAGCATTGTACGAGGAACTACTTTAAAAGAAAGTATTGTACGAATGTTGTCAAGGTTACAGCCTAAAAAAATAATCGTAGTATCTTCTGCACCTCAAATTAGGTACCCCGATTGTTATGGCATTGATATGAGTAAACTGGGCGACTTCATTGCATTTAGAGCCGCAATTGCCTTGTTGAAAGATAGAAATATGGAACAGGTATTAACCGATGTTCACTTGAAAATTAAACAGTTGGAAGCATCCAACGAATTACATACCGAAAACGTGGTACGTCAAATTTATAAACCATTTAGCACACAAGAAATTTCCGATAAAATAGCCCAATTAATTACACCTGCCGGAGTGGATTTGCCGGTAGAAGTCATTTACCAAACAATTGAAGATTTGCACGACAGCTGTCCTACCAATACAGGCGATTGGTACTTTACAGGTAACTACCCAACACCAGGTGGTAACAAGGTAGTTAACAAAGCATTTTTAAACTATATCGAAGGAAAAAATGTAAGAGGGTATTAAAGCAGCTTTGTTGAATAAAACACACTTACACCCTATAACAAATTGCATTGATATTCATACCAGCACCAACGGAGGCAAACACAATAATATCTCCCTTGTGTAACTGGTGTTCTTCCATGGCACCACGTTTAACCATATCGTATAATGTAGGAATGGTGGCTACCGAACTATTGCCTAGTTTATGAATGCTCATGGGCATAATATGTGCAGGTATATGTCTAATACCGTATAATTTAAAAAGGGCTTTTATAAAACCTTCGTCCATTTTTTCGTTGGCCTGATGTAAAAAGAATTTCTTCACCGCATGAATATCCACTCCGGCTTTTTCAATACATTCTTTCATGGCCAGGGGAACATTTTTTATGGCATATTCGTACACTTTCCGCCCCTTCATTTTAATGTATCTAACCGATGGATCTGCATCTGGTAAATACGATTTCCCCATAGTAATATAGCTCAACTCAGCCTCACAATGGCTTTGCATACTTTGTGCAATAATACCAGAACTGTTTTCATCTCCTTCCATCGCTTCAATAACCGTTGCACCAGCCCCATCACTAAATATCATACTGTCTCTATCAAAATGGTCTATCACCCGGCTTAATGTTTCCGTTCCAATTACCAAGCATTTTTTTGCCAACCCCGATTTAATAAATGCATCTGCTTGTGTAACACCTAAAATCCATCCCGGACAACCAAACAGTACATCATAAGCAATGCAATTGGGGTTTTTAATACCCAATCCATTTTTAATATGTGATGCTAGTGAAGGAACTGCATCTGTTTGAATTGTATTAGGAAAAACATTGCCAAAATTATGTGCAACAATAATTTGATCGATGGTTTCAGGATCTATACCTGCATCTTCTATAGCCAGTTTACCCGCAATAATCCCAATATCAGATGCCGTTAAATTATTAGTTACATAACGGCGTTCTTCAATACCCGTGATATCTTTAAACTTAGCAACTATTTCAGCAGAAGGCGTGGGAATTTTTACATGATCCTCAGCAAAAAAATCTTGCGATGCAAAATCATCATTGGTTTTAATTTTGCTTGGTATATAACTTCCACTTCCAGTAATTACAGTTCTGATTGAATGCATCGGTAAAAAATTAAGTAGTTCAAATGTAAGGATAAATAAAAGGAATGTAAAGCTGCTCCTACAAATATTGGTCTCCTTTATTGCGTTTTACCTCTGCTACGTATTCTTTTATCGCCTGTTCTTTTTCTTTTTTACAAATCAATAATACATCATCGGTATCAACTAATATAAAATCATCCATACCCTGTAATACCACCAATTTGTTTTTTGGAGCCGAAACCATGCATTTGGTTGCATCTATTACAATTACATTTTCCGATGCAACTGCATTTCCTAAATAATCTTTTTCTAAATTGTCGTATGCACTATTCCAGGTACCTAAATCGCTCCATCCAAATGAGGATGGAATTACATACACATTATTGGCTTTTTCCATTATTGCAAAATCTATAGAAACATTGGTGCACAATGGGTAAATACGATTAATGGCTTCTTTTTCTTCAGGAGTATTAAAATGTTCTTTTTCTGCCTCAAATAACTCAAACATTTCTGATTGATGTATTTCAAAAGCTTTCATTACATTTTTTACCTGCCAAACAAATATCCCGGCATTCCATAAAAAATCGCCACTGGCAATAAATGTTTTAGCTAGCTCTAGGTTGGGTTTTTCTGTAAAGGTTTTTACTTTATAAATGCCATCGGCCACTTGCAATGCCTCGTGCTGTATATATCCATAGCCGGTATTTGGATGATTGGGCTTTATACCCAATGTTACCAATGATTTAATATTATGCACAAAGTCTAGCGCTTTTGCTGTAACCAATCTAAAATTTTCTGCATCCAATATCATATGATCGCTAGGGGCTACTATTAATGAGGCCTCCGGATCTTTTTGTAACAATTTATAAGATATATATGCAATACATGGTGCCGTATTCTTTCTGCTGGGTTCTGCTAATATGTTTTCTACCGGCAGTTCGGGTAATTGTTCTTTTACAATCTCAACATATTCATCAGATGTAACTATGTATATATTTTCATTTGGTATGAATGAAGTATATCGTTCATAGGTCCATCTAATTAATGATTTACCCGTATTTAATATATCTAGAAATTGTTTAGGATATGCTGTGCGACTTTGTGGCCAAAACCTACTTCCTATACCACCAGCCATAATAGCTACATAATGATGTTTATTCATTATTATAATTTATATTGAATGAATTCATTAAAGAGTGCAATACTACAAGAATATTTCACAAATTGTAGTGAAATATTGTTTTATTAAACAATTCCTTCGCGTATAAGGTCATGTAAATGTAATATGCCCGAATATCTGCCATTTTCTGCAACCACTAACTGACTAATATCATGTTTTTTCAATAAATTCAAAGCATCTACCGCAAGCGCTTGTGGTTCAATTGTAATAGGATGGGGCGATAAAATGTCGTTAGCGCAAATGGCCGAAATATCATTGGTTTTTTCTAACATTCTTCTTAAATCACCATCGGTAATAATACCCATCAATTGCCCGCCTTCATTTACAACTGCCGTTACCCCCAATCTTTTTTCGGTTATTTCTACAATTACATTTTTTAGTGGGGCTGTTGCAAGTACTGCCGGTTTTTCATTCGTAGAAGAAAGGTCCTCTACTGTCATATATAACCGTTTTCCTAAATTACCTCCGGGATGAAAACGTGCAAAATCTCTATTATTAAATCCATTTAATTGCATTAAACAAACTGCCAACACATCACCCATTACCATTTGAGCCGTAGTACTACTGGTAGGTGCCAAATTGTTGAGGCAAGCTTCTTTTTCTACAGTAGTATTCAATACCCAATCGGCATGCTTGGCCAAAAAACTATCTGCATTGCCTACCATACCAATCAATAAATTGCCGAAGTTTTTAATGAGTGGTACCAAAACCTTTATTTCTGGACTCTCCCCACTTTTACTAATTACCAATACTATGTCACTCGGCGTAATCATACCCAAATCACCATGAATAGCATCTGCTGCATGCATAAATAATGAAGGTGTACCGGTAGAATTAAGGGTAGCCACTATTTTTTGGGCGATGATGGCACTTTTGCCAATTCCACTAATAACCAACCTGCCGGTAGATTGGTGGATCGCTTGAATAATTTGCTCAAAAGCGCTATCAATAAATGCTGATAAACCCTTTATGGCATTCAATTCTGTTTCAATAGTAGCTTGCGCTGTTTGTAAAATTGTAGCATTCATGTATTGCAAAGGTAAACTTTAACATCAAAGACACGGTATTGCGGTGCTAGTTTATTAACTTCGCACCCCCATTAAAATACACCTTTATATATTAACCGTTTAATATTTTTGTTTTTGTGAATATTATTGACTAAATTATACCTTCAAAATATTCCAATCTATAGAAAACTGAATTTGAGAGAGATGGCAACAGTAAAAAAAACTACCGAAAAAAAATCTGCAACAAAAAAAACTTCCACTAAAACAGAAACCGCAGTTCATCAATACAATATATATAATGCTTTAGAACAATATTTTGGCTTTAGAGAATTTAAAGGTACTCAAGAACGCGCCATTAATAATTTACTGGATGGCAACGACACATTTGTAATCATGCCTACCGGTGGGGGCAAAAGTTTATGTTATCAATTACCTGCCCTGGTAATGCCAGGTTGCGCCATCATCGTTTCGCCTTTAATAGCACTCATGAAAAATCAGGTAGATTTAGTGAGGGGTTATAGCGAAAACGATGAAGTTGCTCACTTCCTTAATTCCTCCCTCAATAAAGGGCAAATAAAAGCAGTTAAAGACGATTTAAACAGCGGCAAAACTAAATTACTATACGTTGCCCCCGAAACCCTCACGAAACAAGAAAACCTAGAATATTTTAGCGACCTAAACATATCATTTTTTGCAGTTGATGAAGCCCATTGTATATCTGAGTGGGGTCACGATTTCCGTCCAGAATACAGACGTCTCCGTGAAATGATGGACATCATTAATCCGGATATACCCGTAATTGCATTAACAGCTACAGCTACGCCAAAAGTGCAAAGCGACATCGTTAAAAACCTCGGTTTACGCAATCCCCAAGTGCTCATTTCATCATTTAACAGAACCAACCTGTTTTATGAAATATTGCCAAAAATAGCCAAAGAACAAACTGTAAAAAGTATTGTAAAATTCATTACCCAACACAAAGGCAAAAGCGGTATTATTTATACCCTTAACAGAAAAACAACCGAAGAATTGGCCGAATTATTGGTGGCCAACAAAATAAAAGCAGTTGCTTACCATGCAGGCCTCGATCAAAAAACCAGGGCCGATCGTCAAGATAAATTTTTAAATGAAGATGTACAAGTTATCGTTGCAACCATTGCTTTTGGAATGGGTATCGATAAACCAGATATTCGCTTTGTAATACATTTTAACATACCAAAATCTATTGAAAATTATTACCAAGAAACAGGTAGGGCAGGAAGAGATGGATTAGAAGGAATTTGTGTATTGTATTATTCACACAAAGATGTTTCTAAATTAGAACACTTAATGCGCGATAAACCATTAAGCGAAAGAGAAGTAGGCGCTCAA
This sequence comes from Sphingobacteriia bacterium, assembly GCA_947452295.1. Classification (GTDB taxonomy): domain Bacteria; phylum Bacteroidota; class Bacteroidia; order Chitinophagales; family Chitinophagaceae; genus Sediminibacterium. Next base: position 38,761 of record CANGCK010000023.1, on the reverse strand, counting down.
TTAATAGATGAAATGGTGGCTTACTCCGAAAGCGCCGTATGCCGAAGAAAAATTCTGTTGCATTATTTTGGTGAACATAGAGACATAGAAAACTGCGGATTGTGCGACAATTGCCGTAAACCGAAAGAACGCCTTGAAGCTCAACAAGAAGTAGTGCAAGTGCTTAAAGTAGTAAATGCCTTAGATGGAAGATTTATTACCGATTATGTAGTAAACGTACTAATGGGAAAACTTACCCCACAAATAACCATGTTTAGGCACGATTCAAACCCTTTGTTTGGAATAGGCAAAGACAATGAACCCCATTTCTGGAATAGCCTAATCAGACAAATGCTGTTAGAGAACTTATTGCAGAAAGATATAGAAGAATATGGCTTAATAAAAGTTGCCCCAGCCGGTGATAAATTTTTAAAAAAACCGGCTTCTTTTAAAATAGCATTGAATAATTTATTTGAAGATGCCAATGAAGATGATGATGAAAGCGAAAACGCATCACAAACAGGAGCCGCTACAGATGAAAAACTTTTTGCCATGTTAATGGAGTTAAGGCAAAAAGAAGCCAAGAAAAAAAGCTTACCGCCATTTGTAATATTCTTAGAAAATTCATTACAAGATGCCGCTACATTATATCCTACCACGTTAGAAGAAATGGAAAAATGCCAAGGTGTGAGCAAAGGAAAAGCCATTAAATATGGCAAACCATTTGTAGAACTCATTGCCAAATACGTAGAAGAAAATGATGTTGTTAAACCCGATGATTTTGTAATGCGAAGCGTGGCAAATGCAGGTAGTAATAAAATATATATCATTCAAAACGTAGATAAGAAAATACCACTTGAAACCATAGCTCGCAATAAAAGTTTAAAATTAGATGAACTATTAGAAGAAATGGAAACCATTGCAGCAAGTGGAACCAGACTTAATTTAGATTATGCCATCGACGAGTGGTTAGACGAAGCAGACCAAGAAGAAATTATTGAGTATTTTAAAAGTTGCGAAACGTCCTCTCTGCAAATTGCTCAAGAAGAACTTGCCGAATTCGATTATAATTGGGAGCAATTAAAAATTATGCGCATTAAATTTTTAAGTGTTTATGGCAACTAATTTGTATCGTCTTAATTGCTTTGCATAAATATTTTAGTTCAATTGTTCATTGTTAAAGGCAACCTTTTCAGTAATCGTGTAATAATTAAAATTACCTTGTATGCCCTTTTGGGTTGCAGATTCTTTTATAATACGCTGAAGTCCTTTTGCAGTGATTGTTTTACAAAATTCATGGTCTTCAATTAATATAAAAGATCTATTGCCATTGTCCTTATTGTTTAATTGAAGTACCGAATGAGCTGTTGTGCCTATACCTGCACAAACATCCAATACTATACCATCATTCATTAATTCGTTTTTTAAAATACGTTCAATTAATCGAACTGGTTTAATAAACGCTACTGGCTTAGGTTCATCCGCAAACAAATCGGTAAAATAGTTATTTGCTTCTTCATCATCTCCTACATCTTCACTAAACCAAGCCAATACAGGTTGATCATTATCTGGCGATAATTGTGCTATCCAATTAAATTTCAGCAACTTGTTTTCTATATTGCTTATACATACAATGTAATTTTTCTTATCAACATACACCCCTTGCTCATTCACCAAAGTTCTATTCTGCCATACTATAGAGTACATAATTTCGTATTCGCCAAATTGCCCGTTGATTAATGTTTTTAAATTGTCTAATTCTAACTCATCAACAAAAACGTATATCGAACCACTTTTATTCAACAACTTAAAGAACAATGGAAAACACTCTTTTAGCAATTGAAGCCAATTTGTTGATGCACCCTTATTGGTTAAATCTACAAGAATGCAGTTTACACAATTGCTTAATTCAGGCAATAGGCTTTTAAGTACCGCCATATTGTTGCCATTAATAATTGAATTAATCGATTGTACTGGTGTAGCAACTAACGATTCTCCGGAAAAACCGTATACATGATTGAATGCTGCAAGTGGAGATTGTATAAATTTTTTGTCTGCCATAAGAGGGGGTTTAGGGCAAATAATAGTTTAATGAGGCTGATTATAAATCAATCTTTTTAAGGACAATTGAGAGGTATTTCGTCTAAAATGATTTTTAAATGAAATACCAGGATATTGTTTTTAAAATAATGAAATTAATTAATTTTTTAATAATATATACAAAATTATTTTTAGTAATAAATATAGAAATCACCAATAAAATGAGGTTTTAATACATATTATAGTGCAAGTACTCACCTAGTACTTATCACTTTTATTGATTAAAAGCTTTTTTTCTTACTGCTACATTCTCCCTAACATTCAAGTAATATAAATTGTAATCGGCCACATGATAATTCTTAGTTGTGTACAATATATTGCCAAAAAAATGGGGTTTATCTGTCCATAGAATATTGCCATTTACCCGTGCATTGGCAACTTTTTTAACTATTTTATTGAACTTTAGTAAAATGCCTCCTTTATTCAAAGTCCTTGATGCATTGGGTGTATTACTATCCCATGTTAATGGATTGGTTACAATGGTAGTATATTGTTCTTTGGCAACCCAATCTGGCTCATACCCATCTTTAAAAGTTCGCCAACTACAAATGCAGCCTGTTTGATCTGGCGTTTTGCATGCAGGTAAGTTGCTAAAATAATCATTTGCAATAGGCATGCCTACCAAATAGGCTACAACCAATTTATTTTTTAAAGAAGTATTATCGAAAAACTCTTTTAATAAACGTTTTCCATGTGTACTACCCTGGCTGTGCGATGCTATAATAATGGGTCTGCCATTGTTGTAATTGGCTAAATAATAGGCAAAAGCAGTTTTAATGTCTGAATATGCCAGTTCAAAAGCGCTAATCGCTTCTACAGTATCTTGCTTGCTGATTGGGTAATACGCCGAAAGATTGGCTTGTCGGTACCTAGGAGAAAAAACCCTTCCTACTTCATTAAAAATACTTGCTTGAAATAAAATCGTACTAAAATCAGTTTTATGGTTTAGGTTAGTATTGTAAACAGGTGCATTCATGCCCATTGGCTTCAATGGATCGGTATAGGTTGTTGGATGAATAAAAAATACATCAACAGTTGAGTCCGGTACAAAACCAGCAATCAGCGGCGCAGCAACACTATCGGAAGGATCATTTTTATAGGGATGTGCTGCCCAATAATTTAAATCGGCATAATTAGGTGCTGCAATAGCGGTATCAAATTGATAATTGCTTTTAAATTGCTGTATGTGCTGAGCGCATCCAGCATTAAATAGGAGGTATACAACCACCAAAACATTGATAAATAAACGATTCATACCATGAAGTTGATAAAAATAATTGACATTCAATATTATTCACCCCTATAAAATAATTGATACTAGTTCATTAACTTTAAGTTTGAAATTTCATATAAACAATAAAAATAAAATATGTCGATACCTGTTGTTGATTTGGCCCAGTTTACAGAAGGAAGTGCAGAGCAGAAAGCTGCATTTGTATCAGCACTTGGCATGGCCTATGAAGAGGTGGGTTTTGTAGCCGTTAAAAATCATGGCATACCAGCTGAATTAATTGCACAACAATATGAATATGTACAGCAATTTTTTTCACTGCCATTGGCCAAAAAAAACAAATACGAAATACCCGGATTAGCCGGTCAGCGTGGTTATACCAGTTTTGGGAAAGAACATGCAAAAGGAAGTGAGGCGCCCGATTTAAAAGAATTCTTTCAGTACGGACAAACAGTAGAGCGTTCCGATCCCATGAAAGCCGAATATCCCGACAATGTTGATGTTAGTGAAATTGAACTATTCAATCAAACATTATTTAACGCATATCGCAATTTCGAAAAAAGTGGCAAAGCATTATTACAAGCCATTGCATTGTATTTGGGTTTAGATGAATTTTATTTCGATGATTTTGTAGAAAAAGGAAATTCTATATTACGCTGTATACACTACCCGCCAATTACACAAGAACCTAAAAGTGCAATACGGGCCGAACAACACGAAGACATTAACCTAATTACATTATTGGTAGGCGCTTCTGCCGATGGTTTGCAAGTGTTAACCAAACAAGGTGAGTGGGTAAATGTTACTTCTCTACCCGATCAAATTGTAGTAAATGTGGGCGATATGTTACAGCGGCTCACCAACAATAAATTAAGAAGTACTACGCATCGGGTGGTAAATCCTGCTCGTGAACTTTGGCATACCAGCAGGTTCTCTATGCCCTTCTTCCTGCACCCTCGTAGTGAAATGAGCCTGGCATGTTTAGAAAGTTGTATCAGTAATAATCAGCCCAAAGCTTATTCCGACATTACTGCTGGCGATTATTTAGATGAAAGACTACGAGAAATTGGTTTGAAAAAATAAAACCCGTTGATACATTTGATGCTAATTCGTCACATACCATTTTTACGCGCTGTATTGCTGCATAGCATTACCGCATTTGGTGGCCCACAAGGTCATATGGGTATGATGATGAAAATTTTTGTACACCAACGAAAAGATGTTACAGAAACAGAACTGATAGAATACAACGGATTTTGTCAATTATTACCAGGGGCATCTTCTACGCAAACACTTACCTTAATTGGGTATAAACGAGGTGGTTTAGGATTGGCATTAATTACTTTGTTGATATGGATTTTACCCGCTTGTATATTAATGGCAGCATTATCTTTTTTATTAAATTATTATGCTAACCTACAACAAAAGGTATTGGTCTTTCAATACATTCAACCCATGGCAATAGGTTTTATAGCCTATTCAACCATTCGGATATTCAACATATCGGTACATAATACCATTACTCGAGTAATAATGATTTTGTCTACTGTAGTAACAGTTTGGGCTTTTAAAACACCTTGGGTATTTCCAGCCTTAATTATTATAGGAGGTATTGCAACTAACTTCAGCGAAAAAAGATTTCCTAAAAAAGATACCCCTAACAAAAAAATTAATTGGAACAATATGTTCATCTTTCTGGCATTATTTGGTATTGCCGGTTATTTATCGGAAACCGCAACCAGAAATAATTGGCATAATAGAAAAACAATCAACCTATTCGAAAACAATTATCGTTTTGGCAGCTTAGTATTTGGTGGAGGAGATGTGTTAATGCCCCTGATGTATGAGCAGTATGTTACCCGCCCACTATCTAAAAGGGTTCAAGAAAATAAGAGAGATGTATTAAAAATGAATCGGCAAGAGTTTTTAACCGGTTCTGGTATTGTAAGAGCCATTCCGGGCCCGGTATTTTCAATAGGTGCGTTTACAGGTGGCATGGTAATGCGCGACCAGGGATTTACCCTACAAATTTGGGGAAGTATTATTGGGGCTGTTGCAATTTTTTTACCCAGCATTTTATTAGTACTCTTCTTTTTCCCCCTTTGGCAAAACCTAAAAAAATATGTAATCATATTTCGGTCGTTAGAAGGTATTAATGCTGCCGTTGTTGGTATTATGGCTGGTGCCTCCTTGTTTTTATTAAAAGATGGAATTTATCCTCCATTTAAAAACGCTAATTATACCAATGCATTACTAGACATTTTGGTTGTAATTACCACTTGTTTATTACTTCGTTCAAATAAAATTCCCGCACCTTTTATTGTATTAGGCTGCCTAATTTTAGGCTTTTTAATATAAATTAAGTAATTTACTGCATCACAAAAAATAAATACCCATGGTTACAATGGCATTGTACAACCTCAAAGGAGGTGTAGGCAAAACTGCTGCTACCATTAATTTAGCCTATTTAGCCGCACAAGAAGGTTATAAAACATTGATTTGGGATTTAGATCCACAAGGCTCTTCTTCCTTTTATTTAAATGTGCAGGCCAACATAAAAAATGAGACGCAAAAAATTTTACAAAATGAAATAGAATTGGGTGCTGCAATACAACCTTCTTCTTATGAAAACCTCGATATTATTCCTGCTGATATTTCTGCCAGGTATGCCGATATATTGTTAAATGAAATGAAACAATCTAAAAAGAAAATTGCTTCATTATTAACTACAGTTAAAAAAGAATATGACATTGTTTTTTTAGACTGCCCTCCGGGAATTTCTATTTTACATGATGCGATTTTTGCAGGTGTAGATTGGGTGATAATGCCCAATATACCTACTACACTATCTATCAGATCATACGAGTCTGTAATGCAATATTGTAAAGAAAATGCAATAGATGCAAATAAATTCAAATGCTTCTTTAGTATGGTAGATCATCGAAAAAATCTTCACCATGAAGTAATGAATGAGTTTTACAAAGACAAAATATTTTTTAAAAATTATATTCCTTATTTGAGTGATGTAGAAAAGATGGGTGTGCAAGAAGCTCCTCTCGAAACCTTTGCTGCAAGCAGTTATGCAGCACAATGTTATAGAGATTTATGGAAAGAAATTGCTAACACATGCATCGAGTAATGGCAACCCCAAATAATTTTTCGTTCTAAAAATGTATACAAATAGTACCTCCTGGTATAGCAATGCTTTGCAAACCGATATGCCCATTGCTACATATGGCCATTATGGCTTTGCATTATTATTGATACCAACCGCTGCGGCCGATTATCTTGAATACGAACGCTTTCAGTTAATAAATGCACTCGCTCCTTTTATTGATGCTGGTAAATTAAAAGTGTTCAGCATCAATAGTATGAACAAAGAAAGTTGGATGAATAATGACATGCTGCCCGAACACAAGGCCATACGGCATAATCAATTCAACGAATATGTTTTCAACGAAGTAATTCCGTTTATTAGAAAAAGTACCAGTAATGATACCATGATTTATACCTGTGGTGCTTCTTTTGGTGCTTTACATGCTATGAATTTATTTCTGAAAAAACCCGATTTAATTAATGGGGTAATTAGTTTAAGCGGTGTGTATCACTTAACAGAATATACCAACGGATATTGGGACAACCAAGTTTACCTAAACAGTCCGGAACATTATATCCCTAACTTAACAGATGAATGGTATTTAAATAAAATTCGTGCAAGCCATCATATTCATATCTATGCAGGAAGTGGTGCTTACGAAGATCCAGCCTCGGCTAAACGATTTTCAACTATATTGTTTGATAAAGGCATTTGGAATAATGTAGAAATTTGGGGCTCCGATATAGCCCATGAATGGGGTTCTTGGTTAAAAATGTTGCCTACTATAATCAATACTAAATTTTGAAACTGTAAAAAAGTCGTTAATTCCTGAAAAATATGGTGGTACTCTGACTGCACTGCTTTAATATTACAAATCAATTGAAGCGCTTTTGAGAAATTTTACTTTAATACGTGTTTTGTTTTTTGTGCTCATCATCTTTGTATTCAATCATACATTGTATGCGCAATATATTACCATAAGTGGCAATGTGTATGACATTACTGCTAAAAGACCATTAGAAGCAGTAGCTGTACAAAGTACTTCTGGCCGCGGAACAATTACCGATACAACAGGTCATTATTTAATAGTGGTAAAAACAACCGATTCAATTTGGTTTTCATTAATCGGAAAATCTACTCTAAAGTTTCCGGTAGATACCATTTCAAACACCGATCAATTCAACATCAGTATCCATGTTCGAGCTGCAGAATTACCAGAAATAAAAGTGCGCAACAATTATTACCGCTACGATTCGATGTTGAACAGGCAAGATTATGCACGCGTATTTAACTTTAAAAAGCCAACATTGCGGGTAGTGCCTAATACCAATTATAGTCCTGGCGCAACCATTGGGTTTGATTTAGATGAGATCATCAATATGTTCCGATTTAAGCGCAACCACAGTATTTTAACTTTGCAAAAAAGATTAATTGAGCAGGAACGCGATAAATACATAAATGCAAGATTTAGTAAATCATTTGTGAGAAAAATTACAAAATTAACTACAACTGATTTAGATAGTTTTATGTTGTACAACAAACCAGAATATGAATTGTTACAACAATTAAACGATTTAGAACTAGGATATTGGGTTCAAAAAAAATACGAACAATATAAATCTGCAAGGTATAATTGGCGAGGTGGCTTAAACAGACGGAGAGATGAGTAAATAATTACTGAAAATTTATTCGAATATATAAAAATTGCGCAAACGGTTGACTATATACAATCAACCGTTTGCGCAATTATTTTATTATATAAACAGCTATTATATTACATTAACGGGATAAAAAAGTTTTAACATCTTCTTTATATTTACTTGTAGTTATCAATATAAATTTTATATTCACATTAATTAAAACTAAAAACTTATGAAAAGATTGCTGCTTACAGCCTGTGGGGTGTTTGCCATGTGTGTTATCACATTTGCGCAAACGCGTCAAATCACAGGTAAAATCACCAACGCCTCTAATCAAGGTGTAGCATCTGCAACTTTAAAAATTAAAAATGCAAAAGTTGCAGGAGTAACAAAAGAAGATGGACAATTCAGTATTACTGTTCCAGCTGGTAAAGTAACACTAGAAGTTTCTTCTGTTGGTTATGCTGCTAAAGATGTAACCGTTGGTGCAAATGAATCTACAGTTAATGTAGTATTGGCTGCACAAGATGGTGAATTAGGTGAAGTAATTGTTACCGCCTTAGGTATCAGTAAAGAAAAGAAAGCATTAGGTTATGCCACTTCTACTATTAAAGCAGAAGACATTACTATTGCTGGTTCTCCAAACTTTGCAACTGCATTGTATGGTAAAGCTCCGGGTGTACAAATTGGTGCTACTCCGGGTGGTGCTACCTCTGCGGTAAATATCACTATTCGTGGTTTAAGCTCTATCACTGGTAAAACACAACCATTAATCGTAATGAATGGTGTGCCTATTCGTAATGGTGAAGCTTCTAACAACAACTACTGGAATGATCAACGTATCAGAGGTAATGGTTTATTAGACATCAACCCTGAAGATATTGAGAACATCTCTATCTTAAAAGGTGCATCTGCTGCTGCATTATATGGTGCAGAAGCGGTAAATGGTGTAGTATTAATTACTACTAAAACTGGTGTTAAAGGTAAAAAAGGTTTAGGTATTGATTTCTCTACTAATATGGGAGTTGATAATGTTGCTTACTTACCACGTTACCAAAATGTAAGAGGTGCAGGTATGTTAAATAAAAACGTAGCTGACCTTGGTACAGACGATGCTGGCTTTAAGTATTTTACTGTAAACGGTGTAAGTATTAGAGCTTTACCTCAAGCTTCAATTAACTTTGGTGCTCCATTCGATGGTCAACCAATTTTAACTTGGGATGGCAAGGTTAGACCTTACTCAGCACAAAAAGACAACTACGCTGGTTTATTCCAACAAGGTAGCAACAGCAGCACAACTGTAGCTGTTTCTCACGGTTCTGATGTAGCTAATATTCGTTTGTCTTTAACTCACCAAAGAAATGAAGGATTAAGTATTGGTTCTTTAAACGAAAAGAACATTGCTAACTTAAACAGCAGCTTTAAAATTTCTAAGAATTTTACTACTGATGTAATGGTTAACTTAATCAATCAAAAAACCCATAACAGACCTTATTCTATCGATCGTTTGATGAATAACTTTGCTGGTATGATTGGTATTTTCGATAACGGTCAATGGTATGCAGATAAAGTAATTACCAGCAAAGGATACCGTTACAGAAATGGTGGAGATGCTAGTGCAACTCCTGCTGAAAACATTCTTTATTCAAACTTCCGTGGAGATATTGCTGATTACATGTACAGAGTTAAAGCTCATAGCTCAGACGAGTGGAGCAATCGTGTAATTGGAAGTATCACTAATACATGGCAAATTGTGAAGAACTTGAAATTCAGAAGTAGAATTTCAACTGACTTCACTTCTATGAAATCTGAAGACAAACAAATTTCTGAAGTACCTTTATCTATTGGTAACTCTGGTTATTTTGGCTTGTCTAACTCAGAAAGCATCATCAACTACACAGACGCCTTGTTAACTTACTCTAAAAAAATCAACAATGATTTAGATGTTAACGTAACTGGTGGTTATACAGCTACAAAAGAATCTTACAACAACGTAAACCGCGGTACAAACGGTGGTTTAAGTACAGAAAACTTGTTTGATATTGCTGCTTCTGTAAATACTCCATATAGCGGATCTTCTAGATCTTATTTAGTAAAAGATGCGTTTTTGGGTACTGTAAATGCTAGCTATAAAAATTACTTATTTGCTGAAGCAACTGTTCGTAGAGACAGAACTTCTACAATGAGTCCTAACAACAATAGCTTTGTATATCCTTCAGTAAATGGTAGCTTCATTTTCTCTGATGCCTTTGCAATGCCTTCTAGCATTTCTTATGGTAAATTAAGAGCATCTTGGGGTATAGTGGGTAACTACCCAGGAGCATACAGTGCAAATATTGCTTACAACCAAAATACTTTGGGAACCCAAGGTGGTGGTAGCCCAATTTTGTACACAACAGTTCCTACCAGCGATTTCGGTAACGATTTAATTAAGCCTGAACAAAAGAATGAAATTGAGTTCGGTGTAGAAATGCGTTTCTTAAAAAATCGTTTCGGTTTAGATCTTTCTTACTACAATGCACAAATCAAAGATCAAATCTTACCATTAACATTACCTAATGCTTCTGGTTCTTCTTCAATCTTAACCAATATCGGTACTTTAAGAAACCAAGGTATTGAGTTGTCATTGAACGGTACTATCTTAGACAAAAAAGGTCTTAGATGGGAAGCAACTTTAAACTTGGCTAAAAACATCAATAAAGTAGAATCTTTAGCTCCTGGTTTAACAAGTTTATTACATGCTGATTGGGATGGTAATGCTGCTCAATTAGTTTCTCAAGTTGGTCAACCAATGGGAGATATCTTAGCTCACCCTGTATTGTTAAATGCTAAAGGTGAAAAAGTAGTTGGAAGTGATGGTATTTATTTAGTTGATGCTAGCAAAATGGTTAAATACGGTAATGCTATGCCTAAATTAACTGGTGGTTTAAACCAAACTTTCACATACAAAAATTTCGCATTAGAAGCAATGCTTGATTTTAAATATGGTGGAGATGTAATGCCAACAGCTATTAACTGGATGACAAGTAGAGGTTTAACTGAAGAAAGCTTAACTGGTATGGATGCTGCTCATGGCGGTTTAAAATACACAGTTAACGGTAAAACTTACAACGACGGATTGTTATTAGATGGTGTTAAACAAGATGGTTCAAAAAATGACATCGTTGTTTCTCAAGCTAAATACTACTGGGATGTATACAACTGGGGTGGTCCTCAGTACAGTCCAACCACTCGTTACGAATTGTACATTAAAGAAAACAGTTATGTAAAAGTGAGAGAATTAAGCTTAGGCTATTCTTTTGGAGGCAAAATCGCAGCTAAAATTGGTGCTAATAAATTAAGATTGTCTGTTTACGGTAGAAACTTATTCTATTTATACAGAACATTAAAAGATATAGATGCTGAACAAACAACTGCTGGTTCAAGATGGTATCAAAACGTAAACAACGTTGGTACTAACCCATCTAGCAGAAGTTTTGGAATTATGTTGAGAGCTTCATTTTAATAAATAGAACGCTTAACTAATTACAGTAAATATTAAGTATCAATAAAATTATAATTAAATGAAAAAATTATTAATCATCACGTCATTGTCACTTGGGGTGGCATTAACGTCTTGCAAAAAGGCCGATTTTGCTGATAACTATGCAGATCCGTCTAAAATATCTGTTACCAGTGTCGAAAAACAATATGCAGGCTTCTTACAATCTAATGCAGACTATATTTTGCCTAACTATTGGAATTATTTTGTAGTACTAAGAACCACTACAAACCACTACACACAAGCTGTTGGTTTTATCAACTCCGATAAACAATATGTTCCTGGTGAAGCGGGTATCAGTGGTAACTGGAACTCTTACTATGCATTTTTAGCGCAATACAAAGAAATGCAAAAAGTGTACAACGCTTTAAGCGCTGGAGATCAAGCAGAAAAAAGAATTTTCTTAATTACTGCTACTATTTACTTGTATGATTATACACAGAAAATGGTTGATTTACACGGTGCTATTCCTTTCTCTAAAGCTAGTGCGTTAAGCACCAACGGTGGAGATTACTTAAGCTCTTTACCTGCTTATGATGACGCAGCTACTGTATACACTAAAATGTTAGACGATTTGAAAGGATTTGCTGACGAATTAGGTACAATTACTGTTTCAGCTTTAGCTCAAAATGCATTATCTACTCAAGATTTTGTAAACAAAGGAAGTATTGCAAAATGGAAAGCTTATTGTAATTCATTGCGTTTAAGAATGTTAACTCGTGTTTCTGGTGTAGCTGCTATGAAAACTAGAGCTGCTGATGAAATCTCTGCAATCTTAGGCAATTCAGCTAAATATCCAGTAGTTGCTGCTAACACTGATAATATCCAAATCAAAGTAACTGACCTAAACTCAAACTTAAACTCTAAAGGTTTCCAAGATGGTTTAGCTAGTTCTGGTTGGAACAGTAACATTGCTAGTAAAGCTATGATTGATCATATGAACACTAACGTAGACCCTCGTTTACGTGTAATGTTTGAAGCTGGTTCTAATGCAGGTGGTGTATACAATGGTCTTGACCAAATGGCTAATCCTGCTACTCAAGATAGCTTATTCAATAAAGCACTTACTATTGCAAACTATAACCGTTCTACTTTTAGCCACAACCAATACTTCCCTGGTGTTTTAATTAACGCTGCTGAAGTTAGCTTCTTAAAAGCTGAGTACTATGCAAATGCAGGTAATGCTGCTTCTGCTAAAACAGCTTACGAAGATGGTATTAAGCAATCTATCGAGTTCTATTATGGTGTTAGAGCATTAAGCAACAATAGCCTTGCTCCTGCTGCTGCTCCATTTACAACTGCAGAAGTTACCGCTTATTTAGCTAAACCTGGTATCGATTTCAGCTTAGCAACTACTAAAGCTGCTCAAGTAGGATTGATCGCTAACCAAAAATGGATTCACTTTAACGTGATTCAATCTTTAGAAAACTGGGCTGAAGTAAGAAGATTAAAAGCGCCTTCTTTAGCATTTAAAGTTGATGCTGCTTCTTCACAAACTTTACCTCCTACAAGATGGATATATCCTAGTAGCGAAAGCGTTTACAATACTGCTAATTACAATACTGTAAAAGCAAACGACAATTTAACAACTAAGTTGTTCTGGGACGTTAACTAGTATTATTATCAGTTAATATCTTATAAAAAGGCTGCCCAATTGGGCAGCCTTTTTGCTTTTATTCTGTGTCCCGTCCTAGAATAAGTTGCACAAAAGTTGACTTATATGATAAACAAAGGGAATAAGGATTATTCAAATAGGACTCAAAAAGATTACAGTTTAGCATTCAGATTACAGGTAGTTGATGAGGTTGAAAAAGGGCTATTGACTTATAAACAGAGTCAAAAGAAGTATGGTATTCAGGGTAGAAGTACTGTTTTGGTTTGGTTAAGAAAACACGGAACTTTGGATTGGACAACTAAAGTACCCATGAAAAAGAAAGCTCCACCTAAAACCTATATATCCCAATTAGAGGCTAAAATCAAGCGATTGGAATCAGAGAAAGAGATTCTTAATCGGGCTATAGACATAGCTGACGACATGTTTAATACTGAGATAAGAAAAAAGTACTTACCCCTGTCGGAAGAAGCTTCCAAACGACAGGTGGGAGAAAAACCATCCAACTAATAGCAACAACCTTGGGCTATAGCCGTCAATACTTCTATAAACAACAGAAGGATGCAGCTATTGAATGTTCTAAACAAAGGGTTGTCAAGTAACTAGTAGAGAAGGAACGGAAGCTTTTGCCACGGTTAGGAACTCGTAAAGTACATTATCTAATTGCAGAAGAACTTCGGCAAAAAGAAATAAAATATGGACGAGATAAGCTCTTTGATTTAATGCGCGTCAATGGGCTTCTAATTCAACCCAGGCGTAGGTATACACAAAAAACCATGAGCAAACATTGGCTCAGAAAATGGCCTAATCTTATTAAGGAAAGACCAGCCAAAGTTGTTGATGAAATATGGGTTAGCGATATTACTTATCTAAAAACAGAGGAGGGAAACTGCTACCTAAATATGATTACAGATGCATACAGTAGAAAGATTGTAAGCTATGCAGTAGATGATAACATGGAAACCGAAAGTATGATTGGAGCATTAAAAATGGCAACTGGAAACAGATTAAATAATCAACAACAAACCATACATCATTCTGATAGAGGATTACAATACTGTATCAAAGAATATGCAGCTTTAACAAGCCAAAATAACATACAACTCAGTATGACAGAAAACGGAGATCCCTATGAAAATGCATTAGCGGAAAGGATGAATCGGACCATAAAAGAGGAGTTTGGAATGGATAGAAGGCTTAAAAGTCGACAACAAGTAAAGCAACTTGTTGCGGAAAGCATACTTTTATACAACCCAAAAAGACCACACCTGGCTTTAAAAATGAAAACACCAGATGAGGTCTATCGAAAAAAAATCCCGGCTACCTGAGGCAACCGGGTCTATTATTTAATCTGTTAACTTATTTAGGGACGATTCATTTTTATTCTAACCACTTATATAATCATTCTCCAACGGCTTTAAATATTTAATATCTTTAGCACTTTATCATTCTTTCAACTTAGCAATAAGTCAAAATCAATATAAATAATCACATGCAAAAGATTATTACTTATTTATCCTTAGCTGCATTATTGATTGCTTGTAAAGGGAAAAAAGATGCCCCTACGCAAACAGGTAAAAATCAAGGACCAACCATTGTTGATGTTATTGTTGCAGGGTCTAGCAACATGTTAAATACAATTGAAGTGAGTGGCGCAATTGTTCCCAATGAGATAGTAAATATTAATCCAGAAATAAGTGGCCGTTTAACTTATTTAAATATACCCGATGGTGGAAGGGTTGCACAGGGCACCATCCTTGCAAAAATAAATGATGCCGATTTGCAAGCTGCTTTCAATAAAACGAAAGTGTTATTAGACATGGCGCAAAAAACAGAACAGCGCCTTAAAAAATTATTGGATATCAATGGCATCAATCAAGCAGATTATGATATAGCATTTAATCAAGTAAACAGTTATAAAGCCGACTTAGCAGTTACACAAGCGCAAATAGACAAAACAGTTATTAAAGCTCCTTTTTCAGGTGTTTTAGGCTTGCGTTTAATTAGTCCGGGTGCTTATGTAACACCAGCAGCTATTTTATCTACCCTTCAACAAGTAGATCGGGTTAAAATAGATTTTAATGTTCCAGAAATATATGCCGAATTGATTCACAAAGGCAATACAGTAACCATCCAAACAAATGAAAGTACCACTAAACGAACTGCAGTTATTGTAGCTACCGATCCACAAATTAATGCCACTACCCGTAACCTTAAAGTACGTGCGGTATTGCAAGGTATAGCCATCAACCCGGGAACTTTTGTGAAAGTACTCTTGCAAAATGGAAACAGTAAAAATGTAATAATGGTACCTTCTAATGCCATTATACCCGATGCACGCGCAAAAAAATTAATTGTAGTGAAAGAAGGGAAAGGAGTAATGGTAGATGTTGAAACCGGTTTACGCGGAAAGGGTATGGCGGAAATTACCAAAGGAATTAAAGTAGGCGATAGTGTGGTAGTTACCGGCGTTTTATTTGTAAGACCTAAATCGCCTGTAAAAATCAGAAGCGTTAAACAATTGAGTGAATTTGTAAAATAATTGTAGTACTAACTTCTTCCAATGAAATAGCCATAAGCAAAAGATACACATCAACCGAAATGTTTATCAGGCGTATTCCATGTGACCCCAAAAAACAAAAGATATAAACACATGAATATTTCAGAATTATCTTTAAAACGCCCCATACTTGCAACAGTGATGAACATTCTCATCATTTTGTTTGGATTAGTTGGGTTTAGCTTTTTAGCTGTTAGAGAATATCCGGCCATTGATCCACCTATTGTAAATGTAAGAACGTCATATGCAGGTGCAAATGCCGACATCATCGAAACACAAATAACCGAACCACTAGAAAAATCCATTAACGGTATTCCCGGTATTCGATCCATCTCTTCCTCTAGCACAAATGGCTCAAGTAATATTACTGTTGAATTCAATATTTCAGAAAACATCGAAGCAGCAGCTAATGATGTGAGAGATAAAGTAAGTCAGGCTGTACGTAGCCTTCCGCAAGATATTGATGCACCTCCTGTTGTGAATAAGTCCGACGCCAACAGTGACTTCATCATTCTGATGGCTATTCAAAGCAAAACCAAAGGATTGATGGAGTTGAGCGAGTATGCCGAAAACGTACTTCAAGAAAGATTTCAAACCATTTCGGAAGTGAGTTCGGTGAACATCATCGGTCAAAAACGCCCATCCATGCGTATTTGGATCAACCCCGATAAACTCAATGCATACAATGTAGCATTTAGCGATATCCGTACCGCATTAAATACAGAAAACATTGAAGTGCCTTCCGGAAAAATTTATGGGGATAACACAGAATTAAGCATTAGAGCATTGGGTAGATTAACATCAGAAGAAGATTTTAGAAACCTAATCATTCGACAAGATGCTACCGGCATTGTTCGATTGCAAGATGTTGCTAAAGTAGAAATTGGCCCAGAACAAGAAGAGTTTAGCTGGCGATTAAATGGAGTGAGTGCTGTTGGTTTGCAAATTATACCACAGCCCGGTGCTAACTATATTAAAATTGCCGATGAATTTTATAAACGCTTAGCCGAAGTACAACGTACCGAGAAAGGCGATTTTGAAATGACTACTTTAATAGATCAAACGCTAAATGTACGCCGCTCTTTAAAAGAAGTAGAAGAAACATTATTGATTTCTTTTACGTTGGTGGTACTGGTCATATTCTTCTTTTTTAGAAATTGGTTGATTGCAATTCGTCCCTTGATAGATATACCTATTTCATTGGTAGCTACATTTTTTATTATGTACCTCGCCGGGTTTTCAATTAATGTATTAACCTTACTGGGAATAGTTTTAGCAACAGGCTTGGTAGTAGATGATGGCATTGTTGTTACAGAAAATATATTTAGAAAATTAGAGGGAGGATTACCATTGCGAAAAGCTGCGCTAGAAGGTAGTAAAGAAATTTTCTTTGCGGTAATTTCAACTTCAATAACATTGGCTGTTGTATTTCTGCCAGTAATATTTTTACAAGGTTTTGTAGGAAGCTTATTCCGCGAATTTGGTATTGTAGTTGCTGCTGCTGTGCTAGTATCTGCATTTGTATCACTAACTATTACGCCTGTATTAAATGTGTATTTAAACAGAAAGGATGGAAGGCACAGTAAGTTTTATGACATGACCGAACCGTTTTTTAGTGGAATGGAAAATGGCTATAAAAATTTATTGACTGCTTTTTTGCGTATTCGATGGATGGCTTGGGTGATAGTAGGTATTTGTATTGGATTGATTATATTGATTGGTAAAAACTTGCAAAGTGAATTAGCTCCTTTGGAAGATAAGAGCAGTGTGCGTTTTCAAATGACAGGCCCTGAAGGTGCCAGCTATGGCTATATGTTAGAAACGGGCGACAAACTCATGAATTATTTAAATGATTCAATTCCTGAAAAGTCATTTGTATTTGTGGCAATACCCGGATGGGGCGGTAACGGTGTAAACGGAGGTACTGCAAGAATTAAATTGGTAGAACCCGATCAACGAAAACGCACACAGTCAGACATTGTAAAATTGGTAAGCAAAAAACTTCCATCATTTAATAATGCCAGAATTTTTCCGGTAGAAGAGCAAACTATATCAGTTGGCTTGGGTTCTCGCGGATCATTGCCTGTGCAATTTATTTTACAAAACCTCGATTTCGAAAAAATAAAAACAGCCATCCCTAAGTTTTTAGAAGAAGCACGAAAAGATAAAACTTTTCAAAATGTTGATGTAAACCTGAAGTTTAATAAACCAGAATTACAACTAACTATCGATAGAATAAAAGCAAAAGACTTAGGTTTATCTATGTTAGATGTGGGAGATGTGGTTTCAAGTGCATTTAGTGGGCGTAGACTAGCCTATTTCATCATGAATGGAAAACAATACCAAGTTATTTCTCAAGTAGAATATGCAGATAGACAAGAACCCGCCGACATCGAAAAATTATATGTAAGAAATAATAGGGGAGAAAGAATTCCACTGAGTGCTGTAGTTCAATTGCAAGAAAGCTCTAATCCGCCAACATTGTTTCATTACAATCGATTTAAAGCAGCAACCATATCTGCTTCATTGGCCGAAGGCAAAACCATAGGCGATGGTGTAAAAGCCATGGAACAAATTTCTCAGCGAGTGTTAGATGAAAGCTTTAAAACAGACTTAAGTGGTCCTTCTAGAGATTATGCCGAGAGTTCTTCTAATACCAACTTTGCATTTATATTGGCACTGGTATTAATTTATTTGGTATTGGCAGCTCAATTCGAAAGTTTTAAAGATCCATTTACCATTATGCTTACAGTTCCATTAGCATTGGCTGGTGCGTTATTATGCTTATGGATGTTTAATCAAACCATTAATATATTCTCACAAATTGGTATGATTATGTTGATTGGTTTAGTTACAAAAAATGGTATTTTAATAGTTGAATTTGCCAATCAAAAGCGCGAAATTGGATTATCTAAATCAGCAGCCGTGTTAGAAGCATCAGCACAAAGGTTGCGCCCCATATTAATGACTAGTTTGGCTACTGCATTAGGCGCATTACCTATTGCAATGAGTTTAGGTGCAGCGTCAACCAGTAGGATGCCATTGGGAATTGTAGTTGTGGGAGGAATCCTATTTTCATTATTGCTTACTTTATTTGTGATACCGGCAGTATATACTTATATCTCCGGTAAACATGCACCTGAAAAAACGAATATAACTGAGTAACTTTGTAAAAAAATGACATGGCTCATTCAATTGCAGATATACGCAGAGATTATAGCTTACAATCATTAGATGAAGCAACTGCTTCTACCAACGCCATTGAGCAGTTTAATCAATGGTGGGGTGAAGCAATAGAAGCACAAATAGATGAAGTAAATGCTATGACATTGGCAACTGTAAATGCTTCAGGCAAACCCTCTGCACGCATTGTTTTATTAAAAGGATATACAGCTGCAGGATTTGTTTTTTACACCAATTACAATAGTGCGAAAGGGCAGGAGATAGCGTTAAACAACCATGTTAGTTTATTGTTTTTTTGGAAAGAATTAGAGCGCCAGGTAAGAATAGAAGGTATTGCACAAAAAGTAATTCCTAAAGAAAGTGATGAGTATTTCTATTCCCGACCAGCTGGAAGCAGAATAGGCGCATGGGTTTCTCCACAAAGTACGGTAATACCCAACCGGCAATTTTTAGAAGATAATTTCAATCAAATACGTACACAATTTCCTGATGATGAAAATGTACCTCGCCCGGAACATTGGGGAGGTTATATTATAAAGCCGGAAAGTATAGAATTTTGGCAGGGTAGAAGTAGTCGTTTACATGATCGTTTGAAATATACTGCAACTGAAAATGGCAGTTGGAAAAGAGAAAGATTAGCACCTTAAAACTGCAAAAAGTCGCAAGAAGGTGCAAAGTGGTCAGACCATGGTCTGACCACTTTGCACCTTCTTGCGGGAAAAACAAAAATCCCTATATTATCTAAAGGGATTTTTAAAAAAGAGTATGATTGTAATTTATTTTCTTGCCATCACTTTCTCTGCCGCCGCAACAATAAACGGTGTATCTAAACCATATTTTGCCAATAATTGAGTAGGTGTTCCACTCTCTCCAAATGTATCATTGGTGCCAATATATTCAATAGGCACTGGGCAATTTCTTGCAGCAACTTGAGCTACTGCATCACCCAAACCACCAATAATATTGTGCTCTTCAACAGTAACAGCACACTTGGTTTTAGCAATAGAAGCGATGATTGCTGCTTCATCTAGTGGCTTAATCGTATGAATATTAATTAACTCTACACTAAACCCTTTGTCTTCTAAAATCCTACCTGCTTCAATTGCCTTCCATACCATATGCCCACAAGCAAATATAGAAACGTCTGTTCCTTCGCTTAATTGTTGTGCCTTACCAATTACAAAGTCACTACCATCTTCTTTGGTAATGTTTGGCCATTTTGGACGGCCGAAACGTAAGTACACCGGACCCTCATAAGAAGCAATGGCCTTAGTAGCCGCTTTGGTTTGGTTGAAATCACAAGGCACAATAACCGTCATACCTGGTAACATTTTCATCAATCCAATATCTTCTAAAATTTGGTGTGTAGCACCATCTTCTCCTAAAGTTAACCCTGCATGTGAAGCGCAAATTTTTACGTTCTTATCGCTGTAGGCAACACTTTGGCGAATTTGGTCATACACGCGGCCTGTACTAAAATTGGCAAAAGTAGTGGTATAAGGTATTTTACCGCCAATGGTCATACCCGCAGCAATACCAATCATATTGGCTTCTGCAATACCTACTTGTACAAAACGATCGGGAAAATCCTTAATAAAAGGGCCCAACTTTAATGAACCTGCTAAATCTGCAGTTAATACCACTACATTGGGATTTTCTTTTCCTATCTCATGAATCCCTTCTCCAAATCCACCTCTTGTTTCTTTCTCATTCAGTACTTGTATATCTTTTAATTTCATGTGTAAATATTTTTATTTTTTATTTTTTACATTTGATGGTTACATGTTATTCGACAATTAAACATATTGGCTGCTATATGCTTAGTATTTGTGGCTTATTGCATGTGTTTTTTTACTTTTTACTTTTAAATTTTTATGCTTATCCTTCAAAAGTGCTATAGAAATAAGGTGTTTTTGCCTCAAACTCAGCCGCACAGGTATCAACCATTTTATAGGAACGGGTAATACCTAATGATTTTCGCTTTTCATATACTTCATCCTCTGTGCATTTACCGCTTAATATTTTGGTGATTTGTATATCCGAAAATCCCATTCTCTTGGCTTCTTTTAATACGTTCACCGGTAGTGTATCTAAATTATATTGGGCGATTTCTTTTTCTACAGTACAGATTGCTTGTATTTGGTATAAAAACCAACGGTCGATGCCCGTTGCCTGTGCAATAGATTTAATAGTAGAACCTTGCATCAATGCGTCTTTGATACGGAAAATACGATCCCATTTCGGTGTTTTAATGTATTCCACCAATTCATCGCTCTTCATTAAGCTTTTTCCATAATACCCTAAGCCAACTGCCTCATTTTCTAAACTCTGACAAGCTTTTTGAAGGGCTTCAGTAAAACTTCTTCCAATTGCCATCACTTCTCCAACACTCTTCATCTGTAAACCCAGGGTATCATTTGCACCTTTAAACTTATCAAAATTCCAGCGGGGAACTTTAACAATAACATAGTCCAGTGCAGGCTCAAAATATGCTGAAGTTGTTTTAGTAATTTGATTTTTCAATTCATCTAAGCTATAACCTATTGCCAGCTTGGCTGCAATTTTAGCAATTGGGTAGCCGGTTGCTTTTGAAGCTAGTGCAGATGAACGACTAACTCTTGGATTAATTTCTACGGCAATTAATTCTTCTGTTGCTGGGTTGAGGGCAAATTGCACATTACAACCTCCCGTAAAGTTACCTAATGAGCGCATCATTAAAATAGCTTTATTACGCATTTCCTGAAAAGCAGTATCGCTAAGCGTCATGGCTGGTGCAACAGTAATAGAATCCCCGGTATGCACACCCATAGGATCTAAATTTTCAACCGTACAAATAATTACTACATTATCATTACAATCTCTCAATAATTCCAATTCATATTCTTTCCAACCCAATACTGCTTTTTCAACCAATACTTCATGTATAGGAGAGGCTTTTAATCCTCTTTCAAGTGCAGCATCTAAATCGTCTTTCGTATGTACAAATCCCCCACCGGTACCACCCAATGTAAAAGAAGGGCGAATTACCAAGGGAAAGCCTATTTGTTGCGCAAATTCTTTACCTTCTAAAAAACTGTTGGCAACATGGCTGGGTGCTACCGCCATACCAATTTTTACCATTAGTTGGCGAAACTTTTCTCGATCTTCTGCCGTATCAATAGCAGCAACATCTACCCCAATCATTCTGCAATTATATTTCTCCCAAATACCCAATTCATCTACTTCCTTACACAAATTAAGGGCAGTTTGTCCGCCCATTGTTGGCAAAACGGCATCAATTTGGTTCTCGGATAGTATTTTTTCAATACTTTCTGCAGTTAATGGCAGTAAATAAACTTTGTCTGCCATCATAGGATCCGTCATAATTGTAGCCGGATTACTGTTGATAAGTATTACTTTTATCCCCTCTTCGCGAAGGCTTCTTGCAGCTTGTGAGCCGGAATAATCGAATTCACAAGCTTGTCCAATGATAATTGGGCCAGAACCGATGATTAAAACAGATTGAATAGATAGATCTTTGGGCATGATATTTGAATAAATTGCACAAATGTAAGGCGCTAACGTCAAATCAACGGTTAAAAATTCAACAAGTTGGCCAAACATTGTGTATTAAACAAAAAAAACAACATGGCAGTATTAAAAGAAGGTAGTAAAGCGCCTGCATTTAAGGCAACAGATCAAAATGGCAAAGCCATTTCTTTGGCAGATTTTAAGGGACAAAAAGTGATATTATATTTTTATCCGAAAGATGATACGCCTGGATGTACGGCACAAGCATGTAACTTAAAAGACAATTACAAGGCTTTAATTAAAAAGGGTTTTCAGGTGATTGGTGTAAGTGTTGATAGTGTAGCCAGTCATAAAAAATTTGAACAGAAATTTGAGTTGCCTTTCCCGTTGGTGTCTGATGAAGACAAGAAAATTGTAGATAAATACAATCTATG
This sequence comes from Sphingobacteriia bacterium, assembly GCA_947452295.1. Taxonomy (GTDB): domain Bacteria; phylum Bacteroidota; class Bacteroidia; order Chitinophagales; family Chitinophagaceae; genus Sediminibacterium. Next base: position 15,874 of record CANGCK010000023.1, on the reverse strand, counting down.
GGGCGAGAAGAAGTTTATGGGTAGAACTTATATGGGTACTACTCGTACTACTTTTTTAATAGATGAAGCAGGCATCATCAAAAAAATAATAGACAAGCCCAATACTAAAAATCATACAGAAGAAATTCTGGAAGCTTGGGCAACTATTTAATAGTTGAAATTTATTTTAGGTAAAATACTTTTCTTAGAGGAGATAAACTCCTTTTTGAAAAGTATTTTAGCTGAATAGCTGGTACACTAAAAAGCTCATACCATAAGCCAACAAAGTCATATACGCTAATTGAAACAGCGGCCATTTCCAGGATCTGGTTTCTCTTTTAACAGCCGCCAATGTGCTCATGCACTGCATAGCTAATACGTAAAAAACCATTAAAGAGAGCGCGGCCGGAAGGGTATAAATTTTGGTACCATCTGGGTGCGTGGCAGATTGCATTTTTTGTCTGAGAGATTGATCATCATCTTCTTCAACACTATACAAGGTAGCCATTGTTCCTACAAATACTTCTCTTGCCGCAAATGAAGTAATCAACGCAATACCTATTTTCCAATCGTAGCCCAATGGCGCAATGGCTGGTTCCATTATTTTTCCTAGTTTGCCTGCATACGAGTGATTTAATTTTTCTGCCAGCATACTGCGGTGTAAAGAATCTTGTAATGTTGGTGTTGCTGCTATCTTAGCGGCATACTGTGTTTCTATTTGTTTGATTTCATTACCCGGCCCATAAGAACTAAGAAACCAAAGTGCCAAACTAATCATCATAATTACTTTGCCGGCATCAGTTACAAATATGCGGGCTTTTTCTATCATGGTAATACCTACATTCTTCCACCGGGGAGCACGATAAATGGGTAACTCTAGAATAAAAAAACTTTTCTCTTTAATGGTAATGAACCATTTAAAAATAAAGCTCATCAGTAACGCCATAAATGTTCCTAGAAAATAAAGCCCCATCATTACCAGCCCTTGTAAACTTAAAAATCCAAAATAGTAATGATCATCTATCACTAAAGAAATTAATATTGTATATACGGGCAAACGAGCACTGCAACTCATCAGTGGTGTTACCAAAATGGTAAGTAATCGTTCTTTTTTATTTTCAATATTTCGGGCAGATAAAATAGCGGGTACGGCACAGGCAAAACTGCTAATCATTGGCATAACGCTTTTACCATTTAACCCTACTTTCCGCATCAGTCGATCACTTAAGAAACCAATTCGCGCCATATAACCACTGTCTTCTAACATGGTTATGATGCCAAAAAGAATCATAATCTGCGGAATAAAAACCATAATGCCTCCTAAACCTGCAACTATTCCATTAATGAATAAATCACTCCACCATCCGTTGGGCAATTTTGCCGAAAGCCAACTACTCGCATTGGTAAAACACCATTCAATTCCGTCCATCGGAAATTTTGCTAAAAGAAAAACACTTTGAAATAGCAAAAAAAGCACTGCTAATAAAACAATATTACCCCAAATGCGGTGCAGCAATAAATTGTCGAGTTTATCGCTAAACAATTTTTTTTCTAAAGGGCCTGGTTCTACCACATTCTTCTGCATAATTTGCCTGATATGTGTGTAGCGTTGCATAATTTCTTCGGCCTGTGATTTAGTAGGATTGAAATTATTCTTTTGAACAATTTCGGGTATTTGATCATGGTCATTTTTACTGGCCAGTTCTTCAAAATTAATGAGGTGATGCAGTGCCGAATATTTACTTAGTTCCGGAAATACCAATTGAACTTCTTCTATGGCTTTGGGTGCCAATGCAGCCACATCTATAAAATCGGCTACTTTGCTGCAAATTTCTCTGCTGGTTAATGAAAGTGCTGCGATGGCTTTTTTTAATTCGGCCAAGCCTTTATTCTTTCGAGGATTTACTGCTACTACAGGAATACCAAGTGCTGCTTCTAATCCTTCTATATCAATTTTAATCCCTTTTTTTGCTGCTAAGTCGTTCATGGTAAGAGCCAATAGAACGGGTAACTTCAGGTCGATTATTTGACTACAAAACAGTAGGTTTCTTTTTAAATTGCTGGCATCTGCTACCAATAATACCATATCGGGTTGTACATCTGCATCTGCACCCATCAATACTTTATATGCCACCCATTCATCTGCTTTTCGTGGGTAAAGGCTATAAGTACCAGGCAAATCTATCAGTTCAGTATCATTGTTTTCTTCTACAGAAAAGAATCCTACTTTTTTATCAACGGTTACTCCTGGGAAATTACCTACTTTCTGGTTTAGTCCAGTAAGGGCATTAAATAGCGATGTTTTACCGCTATTTGGGTTGCCTACAAGTGCTATATGAAATTTTGCTGCTGCCAATGCCACAAAAGTAGGTGCTGAAAATAGGAATAGGTTACGAGATTGGGAAGAGAATAAGCTTTCTACCGTACTTTTGCAGTTCAAACTACGTTTATGCAAAAATTAACTGCCCTATTGCTTTTATTGCCGTTATTCATTTCTGCTCAATCAACACGCAAACTTCGTAGAGCAGCAGAAAAAGAAAATGCTGCAATTATAGCCAATTTACAAAAGCATGTGAGCTATTTGGCAGATGATGCTTTAGAAGGGAGAAGAACCGGTACAAAAGGTGAAGTGCTTGCTATGGAATACATCATCGATCAGTATAAAAAAATTGGGTTAGAACCAAAAGGTACAAAAGGATATGTCCAAGAGTTTGAAATTAATGAAGGAAAACAAATTGATTTATCTACCTATTTAAAAATAGATGGCAAATCATTACAGATTAATGAAGATTATTTTCCACTTGCTTACAGTGCATTAAAAATGGTTAAAGGCAAGCCATCGCCTGCACTAAGCGAATTTAATCAGCCATGGTTTAAAGATGTAGCTGATATTTTGGAAGAAAATAAATCGAACCCCCATTTTGATTTAGATGAAGCAATAAAAACCGAAGTAACCAAAGCAGCCAACAAAAAAGCCACTGCACTTTTCTTGTACAACAGCACTAAAACCATAGACAATATTCAGTTTAATAAAAACGACCGTTCTCCTACTGCTGCTATACCTGTAGTTTACCTTACGCAAATAGGACTTAAAAAATATTTGCCCGATTTTACAGCTACATTACCTATTGAAATTAATGTGGTTATGAGTAATAAAATTAGAACTGCAAGAAATGTAATTGGTTACATTAACAACAATGCAGCAAATACAGTTATTTTAGGCGCACATTTTGATCATTTAGGTTTTGGAGAAGATAAAAATGCATTAGACACTACTCAAGCAGTGCATAATGGTGCCGATGATAATGCTAGCGGAACAGCCGCATTAATTGAATTAACCAAAATGTTGGTGCAAAAATCTCCTGCTAATAATAATTACTTAATTATACATTTCTCTGGTGAAGAGTTGGGTTTATTTGGGAGTAAGTATTGGTTAGATAACCCTTCTACAATAGTGAAGCCTAATTATATGATTAATATGGATATGATAGGCAGGTATGATACCAGCCATAAACTAACAGTAGGTGGTTATGGCACTTCACCCACTTGGGGAACTATAATACCCCTAGTAGCAGGCGATTTAAGCATTAAAATAGATAGTGCAGGAAGTGGACCAAGTGACCATGCTAGCTTTTACAGAAAAGACATCCCCGTTTTATTTATGTTTACCGGCAGCCATTCCGATTACCATAAAGCTACCGATGATTGGGATAAAATTAATTATTCCGGTGAAAAAGACATTCTTAGAATGGTTTTTAAAATTATTGAACAAGCCAACGACAAGGGTAAACTAGTTTTTACAAAAACAGCCGAACAACAAATGGGCAAAGGTGCTCGATTTACTGTTAGTTTGGGAATATTACCCGACTACGGTTATACCGGAACTGGTGTAAGAGCCGATGGAGTTAGTGCAGGCAAATTGGCCGAAAGAATTGGCATCCAGGCAGGCGATATTTTATTACAGTTAGGTGAGTTTAAATTTGTAGACGTAAATAGTTATATGAAAACATTATCGCAATTTAAAAAAGGCGATAAAACAACATTGATCATAAAGAGAGGGAAAGACGATAAAAAATTTGATATAGAATTTTAATCAAGCTATATGAAGCTAAGATTGGATGTAGATGAAATGAGCGATGATTTTTTTGTTAATACCCGATTATTGGGCATTACTGCTACAACCAAAAATTATCAGTTTTGTATTCAACTCAATAACAATCTGGGATTTGATTTTAGACTTAATTCCGAATATGAAATTGTATTAAAAAAGAAGGGTAGAAGTTATTATTTTTCGGTGTACCAATATAAGGAGCCCAACACTCCATTGGTACATTATTTATACCAAAACCAATTTGATGGGGAGTATTTGTTGCCCGAGTTTAAGCACATGGATTTTTTGTGGTTGATGAAACACGAGTTAGTAGAGGATGAAAAGTGCCAATTGATTAAGCAAATTGTGCGCAACCTTAATGGCGTTCAAATGGTGGTAGAACTTACCAATGAGCAAATAAAAAACAAGGGGAATATGGTATTTTAAATACTATACTTCTACCTGAATTCTTTTTTCACCCTTAATAGTCATGCTTCCTATTGGTGTTGTGAAATCATTCAACCCAAAGTTGTTTAGAATAGTTTGTACTTCCTTAATGCTAGATGGGTCTGCAGCAATTAATAGTCCGCCATTTGTTTGCGGATCAGGTAAAATAGAAAAAGCTTGCATCACATCAATTCCTTTACCAAATCCCACTTCCGAGCTATAAGCATTCCAGTTTCTGTAAGTTGCATCTGGCACAATTCTTTGCGTTAATAATTGCTTGGTTGCAGTTAATATAGGCAGTTGTGTGTAGTTTAAAATTGCACCAAGGCCACTGCCTTCTGCCATTTCCATTAAATGCCCTATTAATCCAAAACCAGTTACATCTGTCATTGCATGAACGCCTTTAATAGCACCTAAGGCCTCGCCTACGTTGTTTAATTTGGTTAATTGTTCTATTAATGTGGTTAGGTCGTTATTGTCTAATACTCCTCTTTTTTGTGCTGTAGAGAGTATACCTACGCCCAGTGGTTTTGTTAAAAATAACACATCCCCTTCTTTTGCAGTATTATTTTGTTTGAGGTGATTTGTTGCAACCAAACCGTTTACCGATAAGCCAAAAATAGGTTCAGCTGTATCAACACTATGTCCGCCTGCCAAAGGAATGCCGGCCTCTGTGCACATACTTCGGCCTCCTTCTATTACTTGTTGTGCAATATCTGGCGAAAGCTTTTCAATAGGCCATCCTAAAATAGCCAATGCCATAATGGGTTTACCACCCATAGCATATACATCGCTGATTGCGTTGGCAGCAGCTATTCTTCCAAATTGATATGGGTCATCTACGATGGGTACAAAAAAATCGGTAGTGCTTATAAGTGCGTTTCCATCCAATAAATCATAAATCGCAGCATCGTCTTTACTGCTATTCCCCACCAAAAGGTGCGGGTAGTTGGGTTGTATTGAAGAGCTAGTAAGTATTTTATTTAATACAGCAGGGGCAATTTTGCATCCACAACCTGCACCGTGCGAAAATTGAGTCAGTTTAATCTCAGACATCTACTAATTTTAATGCGAAGGTAAACCCAAATGTAGTGATATCCCTAAAATAGAAGTGAGTTGCCGTTTAAAGCAACTCACTTACCCCCCAATAATTACAAAAAGTAACTACACAAAAGTGTACTATATTTTAATATAATTTGAAAAAATTTGATGAAACTGTCGATTTATTTCATGAATCCCCCCTTTTTTTACATGAAGCTCCTTTTTCGATGAAAATAAAACACCTATTTTGACGACTATGAAACAATAGTTTTGGAAAAAAAGCGCAAAAATTATTATTAAAAGATACAGCATTTTTTATGAACTGAACGAAATAGGATTTTTTGCTTGAAATCAAAAAAGACCTTTACAAAATAGATAGGGGGTTTCATCGGTAAAAACGCCTGCTTCATGAAATAGATGACCATATTAAGAAATAATTAAAAAATCGTCTCAAAGAATATAGTAAATTCGGCGCGATATGAGAAAGTTACGTGCAATGATTGTAGACAATGACCAAGATTCTAGAAAAGTCTTGAGAAATGTCATCAATTTAAATTTTCAACAAATAGAATTGTTATCAGATTGCAAAACTGTTCCCGAGGCCGTTAAAAAAATCAAAAAACATAAGCCAGATATTGTGTTTTTAGAGATTGATTTGCCCGAATACAATGGATTTGATTTAATGAATTTTTTTGATGAGCATGAAGTAACTTTTAAAATAATCATCATAACCCGCCATGGCGAATATTCCTTAAAAGCATTTGAAAACAATGCAGTAGCTTATATTATAAAACCATTAAGAATAGAAGAACTTGACCGAGCAATAAAAAAAGCAACAGTAAAATTTGCGGATGGAAATCCCAATGATGTTAAACCTATCGAAACACAAAACCTATTACTACAAGACAAAAAAATTTTGCTGCAAACTACCGATATGATATTTGTTGTAAAGCACGATGATATCATTTATTTCCAAGCTAAAGGTAGCTATACAAAAGCTGTAACCACTTCACAGGGTGAGCTATATCTTGCAAAAAAATTATTAGACTTTGAATATTTAGAAGCAATGGGTGGATTTTTTCGTACGCATAGAAGCTTCATCATCAATGTAAATCATATCAAAAAGCTGGATAAAAAGGATTATTTAATTACCCTTAGTAATGATGTTGTAGTTCAGTTGTCACAAGAAAAGAAACAGCAATTATTAGATAAACTTACGTTTAGCAATTAAATGATCCATTCTACCGTGCCGTGGTTAAAAGTTTCTTCGATAGCAGACTGCACCACTAATTCACCTTGCGCATTAACCGATTGAATAGTATAAACTCCAACAGCGTTGTTTTTTTTAAACAGAACTTTTTCTCCTTTTTTGTAAAGGCTATTGTTGTATTTTTCAATAATCTGCAACCCATTGCCCAGTTTCAATTGTGTGTAATAATCATTTAAAATAGCGCAAAGTTTTTGTGCGAGCTCTACTGGGTTAAAATGTTTACCCGTAATTTGTTTTATAGAAACTGCCTTATTGGTTAAATCAGTAAAAATGGTTTGATTAATATTTAACCCAATTCCTATAACAGCCCATTTCCAATTATTACCGGCAATCACATTTTCAATTAAAATACCCCCTGCCTTTCTGTCACACCAGTAAAGATCATTCGGCCATTTAATACTCAGGTCATTTGGAATATATTGTAGTAAAAATTCATAACAAGCAACGGCAACGGCAGCACTTAGGAAAAACTGTTGATAAATTGCTAGGCAAGAAGTGTCTACAACTACTGATAGTACTATGTTTTGCCCTGTTTCGGCTTGCCATTGTTTGCCTCTTTGCCCTTTGCCAGCTGTTTGTTCATGAGCAAAAAAAGCAGTTCCATGAGCAGCCAAATTAGCTTGTAACTGGTTCATGGCATAAATGTTGGTGCTATTTACCGAAGTTAATTCGTTAAATGGCTCTCCAATGGTAGTTTTAACAACTGAAGGTGACAAAGAATTACTATTTTTGACGAAGTTAAACAGGCAAAATTAAATAACTCAAATATTCATCATTATTGGAACCATTATCTGCTCTTAAAGAACGCGAAAAAAGCACTATTACCAGACTAACGCGCAATGCTAAAATTTTCAAAACTATTATTCAGGCAATATTGGATAAAAAAGGTGAGCACATCATTAGTTTAGATTTGAGAAAAATTCATGAAGCTGCGGCCGATTTCTTTATTATTTGTGAAGCATCTAGTACTACGCAGGTAAAAGCCATTAGTGATTATATTGAAGATCAAGTAAAAAAAATATGTGGCGAATCGCCCTATAAACACGAAGGAAAGCAAGTTGCTCAATGGGTGTTGATAGATTATGTGAACATAGTAATACATGTAATGCATCCTGAATCAAGAAAATTTTATCAGCTAGAAGAAATGTGGAGTGACGCTGTATCTCAAATACACGAATAGTAAATAGCTGGTAATCAAACATTTATATTAGAGGAAACAAAATATGGCAAAAGAAAATCGTCAACCTAAAGACATCAACCAAGAAAAACCAGACAGTCCCAAAAAAGGGCCTAAGTTTAATTTATATTGGATTTATGCAATCATTGGGATCATCTTATTCTCGGCTCAATACATTCGCTTCTCACCCGATAGAACATCTACCAGTGAGCAAGAATTTATGAACAATATGTTGGCTAAAGGGGATGTAGAAAAGCTGGATATTGTAAAAAACAAAGACCGGATACGTGTTTATATTAAAGTTGATAGCCTGTCAAAAGATTTTTACGTAACTAAGTTTAAAAAAGATTTAAGCAAGGATAAAGCCAAGTTAAAAGGGGTGCCTTTGTTTGAGTTTGAAGTTACCGACCTCAAGAGTTTTAAAGATGATTTAAAAGAATTGTACGCTGCAAATCCTCAAATCAGTAAAGTTCCCGAAAATCCGGGTACAGACCCCGACTTCTTTGGCCCTATTTTAAATACAATCATCTCTTTGGCACTAATTGTAGGTGTATGGGTATTGTTTATGCGAAAAATGGGTAGTGGTGGTCCAGGTGGCGGTGGTGCAGGTGGAATTTTTAACATCGGTAAATCTAAAGCTACTTTGTTTGATAAAGGTGCTAAAGTGAATATTACATTTGCGGATGTAGCTGGATTAGATGAAGCTAAGGTAGAAGTGATGGAGATTGTAGACTTCCTTAAAAACCCTAAAAAATACACTTCTTTAGGTGGTAAAATTCCAAAAGGCGCTTTACTGGTGGGGCCTCCGGGAACTGGTAAAACATTGTTGGCAAAAGCTATGGCTGGTGAAGCACAAGTTCCCTTCTTTAGTTTGAGTGGTAGTGATTTTGTAGAGATGTTTGTAGGTGTGGGAGCAAGTAGGGTGCGCGATTTATTTAAGCAAGCCAGAGAAAAAGCCCCTTGTATTATTTTTATAGATGAAATTGATGCAATTGGGCGCGCTCGTGGTAGAAATGCCATTATGAGCAATGACGAAAGAGAAAATACATTGAACCAGTTATTGGTTGAAATGGATGGCTTTGGCGGAGATACCGGAATTATTATTCTTGCTGCAACAAATAGACCCGATGTATTAGATTCTGCTTTATTACGTCCAGGAAGGTTTGATCGCCAGATTTCAATCGATAAGCCAGATGTTAAAGGCAGAGAAGCCATTTTAAAAGTACACTTACAACCAATTAAAGTTTCTGAAACATTAGACCTACATAAATTAGCAGAACAAACCCCTGGTTTTGCCGGCGCCGATATTGCCAACGTATGTAACGAAGCTGCTTTAATTGCCGCACGTAAAGGAAAAGAAGCGGTTGATATGAGCGATTTCCAGGATGCAATTGATCGGGTTATTGGAGGATTAGAAAAGAAAAATAAAATCATTGCACCACACGAAAAAGCCATCATTGCTTACCACGAAGCTGGTCACGCTATTTGTGGTTGGTTTTTAGAACATGCTTATCCATTGTTAAAAGTAACCATTGTACCACGTGGTACCGCTGCATTAGGATATGCACAGTATACGCCTACCGAACAATATTTATACAATACCGATCAATTAATAGACCAAATTTGTATGACCTTGGGAGGTAGAGCAGCTGAACAAATATTCTTTGGGAAAATTTCAACCGGCGCTTCTAACGACCTTCAACAAATTACCCGCATCGCTTACAGTATGGTAACAGCCTATGGTATGAATGCTAAAGTAGGTAATGTAAGTTTCTACGATCCTACACAAGAAAATACATTTACAAAGCCTTACAGCGAAGAAACAGGTAAAATTATAGATGAAGAAGTAAGGGGCATTATAGAACATGCGTATATTAGAACAATAGAACTATTAACAGCTAAAAAACATGAAGTAGAAGTACTAGCAAAAGAATTACTCGACAAAGAAGTATTGCATAAGAGTGATGTTGAACTGTTAATAGGTAAACGCCCTTTTGAAGAAAAGAAGCTATTAGAAATCGAACCCGAATCAATAGTTGTTCCGGGTGCAGAAAGCAATTCCAATACCGAACCTCCAGCCAATGAATCATGAGTAACGCAAGAGAAAACATATTAAGTAAAATAAAACAGGCACTTCTGCAAGAAGTGTCTGTTCCCTTTCCTACAATACCCATTAATGTGCCTCACTATGCACCTTCTAAAGAAGAACTAGAAGTTGAATTTGCAGAGAACTTTACAGGGCTACTCGGAAAATTTTTATTCAGTGTTAATCGAGATGAACTGGTACTTCAATTACACAACCTAATTGAAAAAAGAAGTTGGACAAGAATTTACTGTAGAGATGAAGCCCTTAAAGCTAGCCTCGAAAAAAGTGGTTGCAATATATATTACTCAGAAGATTTAGCCAATTGCGATGTAGCAATCACCGATTGCGAATATTTAGTTGCCAGAACGGGCAGTATGCTGCTGAGCAGTGCACAACAAAGTGGCAGAACAGTAAGTGTATATGCTCCAATACATATTTGTATCGCTACAACCAATCAATTGGTATATGATATAGACGATGCAATTCAACAAATAAAAAAACGGTACAACAACAACTTACCCTCTTTAATTAGTTTAGCAACTGGTCCAAGCAGAACTGCTGATATAGAAAAAACATTAGTAGTTGGTGTACATGGCCCCAAAGAAGTATATTGTTTTTTGATTGATCAATGATAAAACCATTGCATGAATAATTTTCCTATACGGATTTTTGTATACAGCTCTTTAAGAAGCGGTTTTCAACATGCGGCTTACGAATACATTAGTAAGTACTTTACATTAGAAACAGAAGCGTACACAAAAGGAAAACTGTTCGACTTGGGTAACAATATTGTGGGCATTCCTGTAGCCGAAAATTATTTCATTAAAGGAGAATTGTATGTTATTAAAAACCAAGACGATTTCTCTTGGGCATTAGCTCAATTAGATGATTATGAGGGTATACAAAATGATGAAGAGGAAAAACCTTTATATGTTCGCCAAACTACAACAGTTTATTTTGGTAATCTTCAAAAAGAACAAGCTTGGGTGTACTGGTTTAATCAACCGGTAAATGATGGACTATTCATTGAAAGCGGCGACATATTAGCTTATTTACAGGATAAAAAATAAACCATGACGATTACTCCAGAAAAGAAAGTTTATTTTTTGTCAGATTTTCATTTGGGTGCACCTAACCAATCGGCTAGTTTAATACGAGAAAAAAAAGTAGTGGCATTTCTAGAAAGCATTCGCTCAACAGCTGCAGCAATATTTATTGTAGGAGATATTTTTGATTTTTGGTTTGAATACAATCATGTTGTACCCAAAGGATATGTAAGATTATTGGGTAAATTGGCTGAGTTAACAGATAGCGGTATTCCTGTACATGTGTTTGTAGGCAATCATGATATGTGGATGAGTGGCTATTTCGAAAAAGAATTAAATATACCGGTATATTTTCATCCACAAACGTTTGAATTTAACCATAAAAATTTTTACATAGCTCATGGTGATGGGTTGGGACCAGGCGACCATGGATATAAATTCATCAAAAAAATATTTAGAAATCCAATTTGTAAAAAACTATTCGCATTTTTACATCCAGCAGCAGGAATTTCTTTGGCCAATTATTTCAGTAGAAAAAGTAGAGAGAAAACGGGCAATGCGGATGAAGTTTTTTTGGGGGAAGACAAAGAATGGTTAATTATTTATGCAAAAGAATTAATCCTGCAAACACCCTATAATTATTTGGTTTTTGGCCATCGACATTATCCGCTCAATTTAAAATTAACCGAAACCAGCAGGTATATTAATTTGGGCGATTGGATTCGTAATTTTACTTATGCCGAATTTGATGGCAACGAAATGAGTTTGAAATCGTATTGATTTATTTATGCTGTATATCATGTACAAAATTTTACAACAAGAAATATGGGGCAATAAAATAGAAAGCTATTTAATAGTAGTAGCAATACTTTTATTTGCATTGGTATTTAAAAGATTTTTCTCTAAATTCTTAGCCAAACTCTTGTATAAACTGGTAAGTAAAGCCGGAAAAAATATTGCGCGAGAATCGTTCCTCGAATTAGTTATTCAACCACTCGATATTTTCATCGTATTACTAATTGGTTTAATTGCTTTTGATGGATTGACATTCCCCCCCGAACTAAATTTTACTGTATTTAAATTAAAATTTAGCAGACTGTTGTCTTCTATAACCGATGGCGTTTTTATCATCATCATCATTTGGCTTTGTTTAAGAGTGATTGATTTCATCGCATTAATTTTAGAAGAAAAAGCAGACTTAACTACCGACCAAACAGACAACCAGCTCATCATTTTCTTTAAAGATTTTTTGAAAGTTTTATTGGTCATTATTGGCATTCTCCTAATACTTCGCTTTTCATTTAATAAAAATATTGGCAACTTACTTACAGGCTTAAGTATAGTTGGTGCTGCAATAGCATTGGCTACAAGAGAGAGCATGGAAAATTTAATTGCTTCATTTATCATATTCTTCGACAAACCATTTACCACCGGCGATTTAGTGAAGGTAAACGGGTTTACGGGTAACATCGAAAAAATTGGTTTGCGTAGTACACGAATTAGAACACAAGAAAAAACGCATATATCTGTACCCAATAAACAAATGGTAGATACTATTGTAGATAATTATACCATGCGTACGCAACGAAAGGCAGAAATAAAATTAGAAATAGATTTAAATGCCAATGCTGCAAAACTTAGAAAATTATTACAAGATATCATTGCATTAATGCAACCGCCTTTTTCACAAAACGGAACAGCCCATTTAACCGATACCGGTAAAAACGCACATGTTATAACCATTGAATATTATACTCCTGCAGCTCAAAGTATCGAAGAATTCTTGCTAAATAAAGAGCAAATTACCCTGCAAATTATTGAGTTAATGGAACAAGCAGAAATTAAGCTTGCTGCAGCATCAAGCGATTTAATAGTGTATAATAAAGTGGTACAATAATTGAATGGAGATCTAAAGCAATGCAATAAAACCTTACAAAGTTTCTTTTAACTCTTTCAAAAACAGCTTAAAAGAAGATAAAGATTTAATGAGCTGGGTTTCTATTGTAAGATTCTTTCTATTATTTTTTAAATAAATTTTAGCCCCTTCAATAGAAAATTTTCTTTGGCGCAGTAAAAAATAAATCAACTGTAAATTTTTAATATCTTCTACCCTAAACAAGCGATCACCTTTTCGTGTTTTTCTGGGTTGAAGTATATCAAACTCATTTTCCCAATATCGAATTAAAGAAGTATTTACATTAAACCAACCTGCTACTTCACTTATTGTATAGTATAATTTTTGGTTCAATATTTCGTCTTCCGGAACATTTATTAAATCAACAGTTGCATCTATTTCTTTAAAAGATTTTCTGCCCCGCTTTTGTTCTATTTTTGGCAGATCAATTACAGGCGTTTCTTTTTTAGTTGAAACAGTTTTCTTAGGTTTTACTTTAACGATGATCTGATCGTTGGCATAAATAAAGGGCTCGCTAAGCGTTTCATTCGCAGCAATTGTAGTTACTGCAGAAATATCAGTTGTTGCTTCGTTTAATTTAACCGGACTATCTTCCATGCTAATGATGGGGGTAGCATCAATTTCAGTTAAAGCTATTGGTTCTGGCTCAAAAAGTAGGTTGTCGAATAATTCGGGTTGATTGCTGGGTTTACCATAAAAATCACCAGTTTCGGTGTCTTCTATAGCATTATTTAACAGCACCTTTTTTTTCTTAGGCACAAGGGCAGACTCGTCTATAGGTACGTCAAATAAATCGAGCTGTTGTAAAATAGTGGCCATTTGGTAAAATTACTACAAGATTATACTTTAGATGGCTAAAATACAAGTACGTGGAAAAGATGTAAGTATCTTATTATAAATTGATAATTAGTTCATTGTCCCAATTGCCTTTAACATTAAATAATTCGGGTATTCTATGTACAATTTCAGGTTGTTTTTTAATTTTCCCAAAACTGCCCGGATCCCATCTGTTATTTTGGTTTGTATCATACAAAATCCTCAATTCATAGCCACCTTCTCTAAATAATTTTCTATTGAATTCGATATTATTAAGCGGGTAAGATTCTACAATAGCATCAGATTGAATGAATTGTAATACAGGGTTTTTGGCTAAGGAAAGATGGTTGAACCTAATTTTAATACTACCATAATCAGATTCTGGTTTGGTTCTAAAATTAATGGTATCAGCTTTTGCAAGCGAATTACCACCTGTATCAACTACGGCGGTTTTATTGAGTACTATTTTAAAATAACTCAATTCCTTCCAGGGGTAGCGAACAGTTAATTGGGTTTTAGCAGTATCTAATGCTAAGCTGTATCCGCTAATGGCTTTATAGTTGGTGTCGCAAAAAAGTATTTGAGTACTATCAAAACTGTGAAGTTTTTTATTAAATGTTATATGCAAATCACCCAATAAATCTTGTGCTCCGTTTTCTATATCTGTTTTGAATTTAACCGATTTATCTTCTTTTTTAATAGAAGTGCCTATTGCTTTTTTTACTTTTTCTATTCGTTTAAATTCCTGGAAAACATAAAAGGTATCGGCCAATGTATTGCTAGATACCATTACTGGATTACTGGCAAATGCAAAGGGTTTGGTACTATCGTCGTACTTACGGGTAAAATCATTTGGTAATACATAAGCCCTAAAAGTACCACTAGGTAAATTGTTAAAAACAAACTCGCCTTTGCCATTAATTTTGGTATAATACCTAGGTCGTTCTTTTGTTATTGCCGAGTCGGCCAGGTTTTGGTGTAAAATAACCAATAGGGTAGAATCTACTTTTCCGGTTTCGGCAATCAGCACTTTGCCTTTATAAGTAAAGCTATCTAAATGAGAACCGGTAGCAAATACATAGGTAAAGTCTTGAATGATATTTCCCTCATTTACATCGCGTATGGCATTGCCAAAATTAATGGAATAGGTGGTATTAGGGTCTAAAGAATCTTTTATTTTAAGGGTAACCACTTTAAGTTTATAATCAGCAATGGGATTATTTTTTAAAGTGGGGGATATGATTAAGTTTTCGTTTACATTAAATAGGGTAACGTATTCGTTAAAATTCAGGGTAATTTCTTTGGGAGTTATTTTAACAGAGGAGTCTTTAGGTAAAGCAAATACCAGTCTTGGAGGCAAACTATCTCTAGGGCCACCGTTAGGGGAGATAATATTGGCGCATGAAGCGTTCATCAAAATGACTATTACCAAAGCGGCAAATAGAGCTGAGATATTGCTGAAAATAAGTTTCATAGGGGTAAAATTACTGCCAAATTTTAATATGGAGGGATATTTGTACCCCCTACCGGTCAGACCACCGTCAGACCATGGTCTGACGGTGGTCTGACCGGTAGGGCTGAAATTCAAACAAAAAATCAGCAGTTTAGATTAAATTAATTATTAGTAATCTACACTAAAAGTGATGGTTTGAATATTTGTGACTGTTATTGGTTTGGCATTTTTTATTGCTGGAAGCCATTTTGGAATGTTTTTAATAACCCTAAGCGCTTCTTTATCTGCCGACCATTCCAGTGATTTTAGCAGCATCGGATTTTGAACAATACCGTCTGGAGAAACCGAAGAGCGCTCTACAATATTTGTATGTTTGTTATAACGAATTTGTAATTTACCGGCAATAAATAATTCTACAATAGTGTGTTTTAATAAAATAAACAGCATTGTTTACATTTTTTACTGGCTCCCAATTTTTGTTGTATATTATTATATCATTTTGTGCAGAAGCATAACCGCTGCCTAAGATAGTAAGGCATATTATTAAAATGAGT
>CANGCK010000022.1 GCA_947452295.1 Sphingobacteriia bacterium | reverse complement strand
ACTTAAAGAACTGTTAATCAACCCGTTACATCATCCCTTCTCTCACCCCTCACCACCCTTTCCCCTAACGGGCTGCAAAGATAATAACTTTTAACTCCTAACCAAATTTTTTATCATCTATTTCAAAAACTTTATTGATTTAATTTGAAAATTAATCTTTCTAGTTGTCAAAGCGAATTTATTAAACTATTATCTGTTCATCATATTGCTTATTAAAACTTTCATTAAAGAACTATAATTATAGCATGTAATTCAATACTAATAAGGTTTTAATCAGTATAATCAATCTACTTAAATAATACATTCACTAAAAACAGACCTTGTGCTGGTGTACTAAAATCTGCTTTAGAACAATCTTTTGCTAATATAATATTTTCGAAATCATTGAGTGTTATTTGACCTCTCCCTACTTTTAGCATAGTACCTACCAAGCCACGAACCATACCTCGTAAAAATCTATTACCCCGAACAGTATAACGCAACTGATTATCTTCTAAAGCTTCCCAATAAGATTCATATATAATGCAATTATGTGTAAACACCTGGGTATTTCGTTTGGCAAAACTGGTAAAATCGGAATGCAGCATTAGCATGCTTGCCGCTTCATTTAAAAGCTGAAAATCTACTTTATAAGGATAATGCCAACCTCGATCTTTAAAAAAAGGATTTTTATGGGTATATATATAGTATTGATATTTCCTACCAGTAGCATCAAACCTGCAGTGCGCAGTGGGCGGAACTTCACGAATGGAATGAATACATATATCGCTGGGCAAAATGGCATTTAAATTGTATACATGTTTCTCACCCAGTACTTGATCTAAATCGAACTGAAAAAAATTTTGTAATGCATGTACTCCTGCATCAGTGCGGGAAGAACCGGTTAATGTTATCTCTTCTTTTAGTAATGTTTTCAAGGCCTTTTGAACTTCTAACTGAATGGTAGGTGCATTTTGCTGCACTTGAAAGCCATGATATGCAGTTCCTTTGTACCCTACTTCTAAAAAATATCTTGGCATTCTTTTTTAATTATTTCAATTGATTTAACAAATTTACTGAAATAGGCATTTGGGAATCGAATGAGATGCTATTATCTTTATCTGCTAAATGTAATTCATGAAGAAAATATTACTAATTGGCTTATTCTGTGGATATACCACAGTTTTTTCGCAGGGCACACAAGAAAGTACTAAAAAGGAGTACAGAGCTACTCCCACTAAAATTAACAACTTGGTACATACCAAACTAAATGCGTCTTTTAACTATGACCATGCTGAAATGAACGGTAAAGTTTGGATTAGTTTAAAACCTCATTTTTATCCGACAGATTCTTTATTACTTGATGCAAAAGGCATGAAAATAAATGAACTGATGTTGGTAAAAAATGGAAAGAAAATTCCATTGAAGTATCAATACAATGGAAAGGAATTGCGTATTCAACTTGATAAAACTTATACCAATAAAGAGGTTTATACGATTTATGTAGATTATATTTCTAAGCCCAATGAGTGGGAGGCCGAGGGAAGTGCAGCTATTACTGATGCAAAAGGATTATATTTTATCAACCCTAAAGGGGAAGAAAAAGATAAGCCCACACAAATTTGGACACAGGGTGAAACGGAAGCTACATCTGTATGGATCCCTACTATTGACAAAACAAATCAAAAATGTACTCAAGAATTTAACCTTACTGTACCAGCTAAATTTGTTTCATTGTCGAATGGCAAACTAGTGCAACAAGTTTCCAATAAAAATGGCACCAGAACTGATAAATGGTTAATGACACAGCCTAATAGTCCATATTTATTTTTTATTGGTGTAGGCGATTATGCAGTAGTGAAAGATCAATACAAGGGGAAAGAAGTAAGTTATTATGTAGAGAAAGCCTATGAAAAAGTAGCTCGAAAAATATTTGGGAACACACCTGAAATGATGCAGTTTTTTTCTACTAAACTTGGAGTTGAGTACCCTTGGGTAAAATACAGTCAAATTGTAGGAAGAGACTATGTAAGTGGTGCGATGGAAAATACTACTGCCACTTTACATCAGGAAAGTGCCCAGCAAGATGCTAGACAGTTGATTGATGGCAATGAATGGGAAAGTACTATTGCACATGAATTGTTTCATCATTGGTTTGGAGATTTAGTAACTGCCGAAAGTTGGAGCAATCTTACTGTAAATGAAAGTTTTGCAGATTACAGCCAATATTTGTGGGCTGAACATAAATATGGGTCAGACGAGGCAGCGCATGAGAACTATACAGCTATGCAGAGTTATCTTTCGAGTGGTAAAGAGTCGAACAAAGATTTAGTTCGCTTTTTTTACAATGATAAGGAGGATATGTTTGATTTAGTAAGTTACCAGAAAGGTGGACGAATTTTGAATATGTTGCGCAATGTTGTAGGGGATGAAGCATTTTTTAAATCATTAAACAAATATCTTACAGATAATAAATACAATAATGGCAGTGCCCACAAGTTAAGAATGGCTTTTGAAGCGGTTACCGGTAAGGATTTAAATTGGTATTTTAATCAATGGTATTTTGGCAGTGGTCACCCGAAATTAACGATAAGTTATAGATATTATGATACAGCACAACAAGCAGCTGTTATTATTAAACAAACCCAAGAAAATAAATTATTTACACTGCCTATTGCTATTGATGTGTATGACAGTGTAACCAAAAAACGTTACAATGTTTGGTCAAGTAATAAAGTAGATACTTTTTATTTTCCAGCTCCTGTAAAACCACTCTTAATTAATGTAGATGCTGATAAAGTATTGTTAGCAGAGAAAAAAGAGAATAAGACCATCAAAGAATATGTACATCAATATAAGTTTGGGGGTAATTATATGGACAGAAGAGAGGCAATTGAATTTGCAGGTAAGCATTTAGGGGATTCTTTATCCTATCAATTAGTAGACTTGGCATTAAAAGACAAGTATTACAGAATTCGTTCATTAGCCATTAACATATTATCGAGTGCCAATATAAATGATAATGTAATACAAACTATTGAGCTAATTGCCAAAAAGGATGTATCAAAAAAAGTACAAGCAGAAGCCATTGAATTATTGGGAGCTCAAAAGAATTCAATGTATAAGTCGTTCTTTGTTCAAGCGATTAAGGATTCATCGTATTCTGTTTCGGGTGCAGCATTGGAAGCACTATCGTTAATAGATGGCTCAACAGCATTTACTGAAGCGATGGAATTATCTAAAAAGTCTGCAAGAGGCAAACTAAGCAAAGCAATTACAAATGTTATTATAGACAATGGAACGGAGGGAAATGCGTCATATGTTTTAAAGAGTTTTAATGATATGCCGCTATCATCAGAAAAGTTTAGTGCAATTGGTTCTTTGAGTAGATTTTTAGAAAAAGTAGAGGATCCTTCCAACTTCAAGAACGGAGTTGATGCAATTGTTGGTTTTAGGGATGCGATACCTCAACAAGTAAGGTCACAAACTGACCCGTTTATTAATAGTATGATATTAAAGGGATTAATGAATAAAAAGGAAAAATCAGGTGCCATTGAACTGGCTAATTACATTAAATCTAAATTACCAGAATAATTGAGTGATACAGGTGGGAGTTGATAATTTATTACCAACTTCCGCCTGCTCCACCACCTCCAGTGCTACCACCACCAAAGCCACCGAAACCTCCACTATCACCACCTCCCCCGAACCCGCCACTGTCTCTGTTATTACCACCTAACAAAGAAGACCATAGAATGGCTTCTGCAATATTGCCTACCCCACTTCGGCTCATCATACCTCCGCCTCTACCACCACCTCGGCTTAAGACAATAACTATGATGATTACAAGTATGATTAAAAAAGTGCCGATCGAATTGCCGCCACTTCCACCACTTGGTTGTTTGTCTTTTTTGATTTTATATTCTCCAACTGCGGCTTTAGTTAAAGCATTAATGGCATTGTCAATTCCACGATAATAGTTATTCTCTTTAAAAGAAGGTACCATTTCGTTTCTGTAAATGCTCGAAGCTGTAATGTCTGGTATTGCTCCTTCTAATCCATAACCAACTTCAATCCAAAGTTTTCGGTCATCAATAGAGGCAATAATTAATATGCCATTATTGGTTTTAGCATTACCAATCCCCCATTCTCTGAATAATTTTACCGCATAATCTTCAATTGCAGATCCATCAAGTGACTTAATTAATACAACCGCAATTTGATTTGAAGTACTATCGTCTAGTGCCACTAATTTTTGTTCTAAAATGGCCACTTGATCAGCAGACAATACGCCAGCAGCATCATTTACTAAGTGAGGGGGATTTGGTTTAGGCAATACATTTTGTGCAAGACTACTAAAATAGCCAGCCAATAATATCAGTATGAAAACTATTTTTTTCATGTAATTATTTCAATTGATTTTGGCCAAATAGAATTTGCCTATTAACATTAAAGATTGATCTTCTCAATATATGAATAATGTTCATTGAATGCCAAGCAAAATTTTAAGCCTCTCAATCAATAAATAGAGAGGCTTAAAATTTATTTACCGAAGATAATTTCATCAGGTAATTCATTTTTATCGATCGAAGCATCGAAAGGAAAATGAGACTGTAATGCTTCGCCAATATCGTGAATCATTTGAATTAATCCCACGGTATAGTTTTTTTTGTTAAAGTTATCTAACATCAGTTTCACCTCATTTGACCAAAATGATTGCCCCACTTTTTGATGGATGCCTTCATCGCCAAAAACGGCTAATTGACGGTCTTTGGTGGCTAAATAAATTAATACAGCATTTCGATCAATGGTTTTATCCATTTCTAATTGAAAAAAAACTTCTTTAGCCCGATGAACAGGATTGACCAATTTGCATTTTTTTTCAATAAAAACCCGGACTTCTCCACTTGTTCTTAATTCGGCATTACGAATAGCCTGAACAATTTGATTATTTTCATCTTTTGAAAAATAATTGGTAACCGGTTTATTGAATAGTTGAAACATGAATTGTTATTTAGAATTTTACTTCTGGAGCTTTTTCTGCACCAACTTCTGCTTTAAATCCTTCTTTAACTTTAAATCCAAACATACCTGCTAAAATATTCATTGGAAAAGACCTTGCTTTAATATTATAGTCGGCAACAGCTGAGTTAAAATCGTTTCTAGATACTTTAATTCTATTTTCTGTGCCTTCTAACTGAGCTTGTAAACCACGGAAGGCTTCATTTGCGCGAAGATTCGGGTAATTTTCAGTAACCATTAACAATCTGCCTAGGGCTTGAGATAATTGACCTTGAGAAGCTTGAAATTCTTGTAATTTTTGAGGGGTAAGGTCTTTTGCATCAATTTTCATTTGCGTTGCACTAGCCCTTGCTTTAACTACATTTTCGAGTGTGGTTTGTTCGAAATTTGCCTCACCCTTAACTGTATTTACCAAATTGGGAATTAAATCTGCACGGCGCTGATAATCACTTTGCACATTATTCCATGCTTTATTGACTGTTTCGTCTTGTTGAACTAAACCATTATAACCGTTACAGCCGCATCCGCCCAATAATAGAACTAAAGCTGCAATTACAATGAGAGTAATGTTTTTTGTGCTCATAAGATGTAATAATTTAATGTAAGATAGTTAATTGTTTTACTTTTTTAGTGTTCATGTCAAAGGAAATGCCAGTAATTTTTTATGGCAATCTGACATTAATGAGCTGGGCTAGATTTTAAATATTTATTTTAATGCATAATTCTTTAGATAATTTATACTAATTAATGGTTAACTGTAGTTATTCAGCTTTTGACTATGGTTCATTTTATGTATTTTTGCAAAAATTTAAAAATTCTTGAAAATATAGGCTATGTCAGTATTAGTAAACAAACACTCTAAAATTATTGTTCAAGGTTTTACCGGAACAGAAGGTACGTTTCATGCTACACAAATGATAGAATACGGCACCAATGTAGTTGGGGGTGTAACCCCTAATAAGGGTGGCAGCACTCATTTAGACAAGCCAGTATTTAATACTGTTGCCGATGCAGTAAAAGCTACGGGTGCAGATGTAAGTATCATTTTTGTGCCACCAGCGTTTGCGGCAGATGCAATTATGGAAGCAGCAGAAGCTGGCATTGGTTTAGTGGTATGTATTACAGAAGGAATTCCTGTTCAGGATATGGTAAAAGTGAAAAGCTATTTACAGGGAACTAAAACCAGATTAATTGGACCAAATTGTCCGGGTGTAATTACTGCAGGTGAAGCTAAAGTTGGCATTATGCCAGGTTTTATTTTTAAAACAGGTAGAATAGGCATAGTATCGAAAAGTGGTACCTTGACATATGAAGCAGCAGATCAGGTTGTAAAAGCAGGCTTAGGAATTAGTACAGCAATTGGAATTGGTGGAGATCCGATTATAGGAACCCCTACTAAAGAGGCAGTTGAATTATTAATGAATGATCCTGAAACAGACGGTATTATAATGATTGGTGAGATTGGAGGGAGTATGGAAGCAGATGCTGCGCGTTGGATAAAAGATAATAAAACCAAACCAGTAGTGGGATTTATAGCTGGACAAACAGCTCCTCCTGGAAGAAGAATGGGTCATGCAGGTGCAATTATTGGTGGTGCCGATGACACAGCAGCGGCTAAAATGAAAATTATGGCAGAATGCGGAATAGAAGTTGTAGCTAGCCCTGCAGACATAGGTATTACCATGGCTGCTGCATTAAAAAAATAAGTTTACTTTATTGTATGAAAAAACCCGCAAACAAAGTTGCGGGTTTTTTATTGTCAATTAGCAAAAGCATTAATAATTTTAAGAATATGTTAAGCTGCAGTATTTTGCTATGGAAAAGTATGAAATTTACATCTTATTGGTTATATCAATATAAATAATGAAATTATATGCAACGATTACTATTAATCATTTCAATTATAGTATTTGGACTAAATGTAAAAGGACAATACCAGGCTGAAGATTTTTCAAGTCAATGGAAAGTCATAGATAGCTTAATACTAAAAAGTAACCTTCCAAAATCTGCATTGATTAAAGTAGAGGCCATTTATAAGCAGTCGAAGGCTAATAATTGGTCGGATATGACTATAAAGGCATTACTGTATAAAATGAGTTTAGCGGAAAGGATTACAGAGAATAATGGAGGACTTAATTTATCAGCAATAGAAGATGAAATAAAAATAACTACCGACCTCATACCAAAAGCTATATTAGCAACAATTCTTGCTAAAAACTACTTTAGCTATTATACCAATATGCGGTGGGAAATCATGTATAAAAAAAATAGTGCCGTATATGATCAACACAACCTTGATACATGGTCTGCTGTAATATTTAAACAAAAGATAAATACAGCATTTAATGAAGCATTGAAACATAAGCAATTATTACAGAACATATCAATTAAACAATTTAGCTCAATTATAAATGGCAATACAGGTAATTATTTTAATGCAAATATTTTTGATCTGTTGGCATATGAAGCAATTAACTATTATAAAGACGAGTATGCCGAAAAAGTTGAAACATCAACTGCTGAACTAATAAAAGAGGAAGCATTATTATCAACTGCCTCTGCATTTTTAAAAACCAAGTTTGTTGAAAAGGACACATCATCTTCAATTAGTAAAATCATTCATTTATACCAAGAGATATTACAAATACATGAAAAAGATAAAGAAAGGCAAATATTTGTACAAACAAATATAGAACGAATAAAATGGGCCAATTCATTTTTACAGACAGAAAACAAAAACAAATTATATATAAAGGCATTGGAAGAAATAGCCCAAAATAACCAAGATGTATCAACTTCAATTAATGCCTGGTATTTATTAGCTGAAGCAGAAAAAATAAAAGGTGATACATACAATGCTCAAAATGATAGTAGTAATCGATTTTGCTATAAAAAGGCGTTGGAAATTAGTAAAAATGCAAAAGAAATTTTTGATGAAAATAATTGGATAAAAAGTGGATTGTATAATTTAACAGAAGAAATACATAGAAAAAAAATACTCCCTACTGTAGAAAAAATAAATGCTACTGGAAAACCATTTCGTGCATTAATTACCTATAAAAATGTAGATACAGTTTATGCTCGTGTAATTAAAATTGAAAACAATACAATAAAGCAAAGCGATAATGATTTATTAAAAACATTGTTATCGAAACAAAATGAAATAACTTATATTCAGGAATTACCAAAAGTTAATGATTACCAACAACATAGTGTAGAAATTAAAATGGAAGCACTTAGTAGTGGCAGATATGTAATGATTTGCAGCAATAGTAAAAACTTTAAGGAAGAAGAAGATTATATAAGCAGCACTTATTTTAATGTTTCTAACCTAACATATTTAAAAGATAATGATCATTATTTTATTAGAGATTATAACCATGGGCTAGCAATTGGAAATGTACGAGTGAACTTATATTCGAGTAAATATGATTATAATACAGGTATTACTAACTATACTTTTCAAAGACAAATACAATCAAATGAAAATGGAGAATTTAGATTAATAAGTAGCAAGTCACTTAGCGAAAATTGTGTGTTTGAGTTGATTAAAGGAAAGGATTATTTATGGGCTGATGAAAATGAATATTTATATGGAAGGGAAGTATTCAACTATCTACATACAAGTGACTCGAGTAAATATGAAGAAGAAAGCAAAGGAGTGCTACTATATACCGATCGTTCAATATATCGTCCAAATCAAATAGTATATTTTAAAGGCATTTCAATTAAAAAGAATTTTACCACAAAACTTTACCAAGTAAACAATCAGCAAAAGGCAATTAAAGTATTTTTAAGGGATGCAAATTACATAATAAAGGATTCATTGATATTAATACCCAATGAATACGGGAGTGTTACGGGCAATTTTACTGTAAAGGAGGGGGGGGTAAACGGTAGATATACTATTGAAGCTGAAAATTATCATCAATCAACTGTGACATTTATGGTTGAAGAATATAAGAGGCCAAATTTCGATATAATTCTGAATAATAAAAAAGAACAATTCATACTTAATAAGCCCTCGGTAATTAAGGGGAGTGCAGTAGCACTTGCAGGTAATGTAATCAATAATTCGGTAGTACATTATTCCATAAAACAAATTTCAATTAGTCCATTTAATGAATTAAGAAGAATGCATTATCCGAATTTTGGAGAAAAATCAATTGCTGAAGGGCGTACGTTAACTAATGACAAGGGAGAATTTAGTATACAATTTTTACCTGAATTAGCAGTAGAAAACAATACAGCACTAATAGAAGTTGTGTATGCAATTACAGTTAGTATAACTGATTTAAATGGAGAGACCAGAACAAATAACAGTACAATTATTGCTGCTAATTATACTGGCAAAATTGATATTTCGCATATAGGCGTAGTTGAGAGATCTAAATTTACAACAATCAATACTAAGTTCAGTAATTTGTATGGTACTCCTCAAAATGCAACTATCGTTATACAATTAGAAAAAGCTGTTGTACCAGAAAAATTAATAAGAGCGCGTTTTTGGGAAAAGCCAGATCAATTCATATTGTCAGCAGTAGAATTTGCAAACTATTTTCCAATTGATGTTTATGCAAATGAGGATGACTATAAAAAATATACTTATCGCAATTTCGCATTAAATGATAGTATTATAAACACAAACAAAACTAACAGTTTAGCGATTAATGATGTAAATATAGATGCCGGATTATATAAAATCATTGCCACTACTGTTGATTCAATTGGCAAAAAAATTGTAGCTACTGACTATGTTTTTGTTTATGATTTACAAAAAAGAATATTACCAATACAAACCTACAATTATGATGTGCAAAAAAATTATGAAGGAAAACCTGGTGATACTATTCGACTATTGCATTTGAATGGTCTCAATTCAATGCCAATTATTAGAAAAATAAAAAGAGGTAATAATGACAAGGAAGAATACAGTTATTTGACGTTAAATAAAATTGATGAAACAGAACTTATTGTAACAGAAAAAGACAGGGGTGGAATTGTTATTACAGATTCATACGTTTATGGTGGACGTATTTATACGCAACAATATCGGATTAATGTACCATGGAATAGTTTAAAAATAGCATATGGTTCGTATAAAAGCATTACAGAGCCAGGAAGTAAAGAAAAATACACAGTAGAGGTTTCTGGAATGGATGGAAGTAAAAAAATAACAGAATTGTTGTGTACAATGTATGATGCAAGTTTGGATCAATTGAATAAACATGATTGGAGGTTACCTTATTTATGGGAACACAATATGAGCAGTTTTATTACAAGTAACTTGTTCAATGTTTCACCAAATCGAGAACATTATCCTTATCAAAATTATAAAGAAATAGAAGAAATAAATTTCCCACAATTATTTTGTTTGGGTGAGGAGATTTTAGATAAAACCAATTTAGAATGGAATAATTATTTAAGTTTAACTGAAAATAATCGGATAAAACGAAATTTTTCGGCATTAAATGAATCAGTAATAATAGGGAAAACTGCAAAAAATGCACAGCCATTTCCTATGACAGCTATTAGAATAAGAGGAAAAAACCCCATACAAGAAGAGAGCTATGATAAAGTTTATACTCCCGTAGATTTGATTGATCCGGAGACTGGAGACAGGATTATTAATGGAAGAAGAATTAATATAAATAATACGGAACCTTTTGTATTATCAACTCGAAAAAATTTTGAAGAAACGGCATTTTTTTATCCTCAACTACATGCAGATAGTACGGGTAAGTTTAGTTTTGAATTTACGATTCCAGATGCTGTAACTCAGTGGAATTGGATGAGTTTGGCGCACAGTAAAGATTTACTGATGGGTAAGCAAATTGCTACTGTTATTACTCAAAAAAAACTAATGGTACAACCCAATGTACCAAGATTTTTTATGGAGGGAGATCAATTAGAATTGGCAACAAAAATTGCCAACTTAACAGAAAATGAAATATCAGGAACTGTTCGTTTAGAACTTATAGATGCCGCAACCAATAGACCGGTAGATGGGTGGTTTCAGAATATATTTCCTAATCAATATTATACTGCAGAAGCGGGCAAATCAATATCAGTGAAATTCCCTATACAAATACCATTTGGATATAATAAGCCGCTGATTTTGAAAATAGTTGCAAAGAGTGGTGATTATTTTGATGGGATTGAAAACACCTTGCCAGTATTAAGTAAGCGGCAATTGGTTACTGAATCATTTCCATTATTACTACTAAAAGATACGGTTCAACATTTTATTTTTGAGTCATTAAAAAATCAGGAAAGTGAAAGTATAACACACCAATCGCTTACAGTTGAATACACCAGTTCACCTATATGGAACATAGTAAAAGCATTACCTTATTTAATAGAAGACGTAAATGATAATATAGTACAAAAATTTAATCAATTTTATGCTAATTCGATGGCTACTTATATACTTGAAAGGAATCCTTTAATTAAGCATATCTTTTCAAAATGGGATAAAGACACTACGGCATTACTCAATCAATTAGAAAAAAACCCGGCACTGAAACAAGTGCTAATACAAGAAACACCATGGGTAGTTGATGCGCAATCACAAAGCATACAACTTAAACAACTGGTTGCATTATTTAATGCAGAAAAAATTAAAGTTGGAAATGAAAAATGTATTCAATTATTGGAAGAAATGCAACTAAATAATGGAGCATTCCCGTGGTATAAAGGTGGCAATGAAAATGAGTATATAACTCAATACATATTAACAGGTATTGGAAAATTAAATCGGATAGGTGCCTTACCTAGCAACCTATCACTTCGCTTGAAACCATTGATTATAAGAGCAATTAATTATATAGATGATAAAATAAATAGAGAATACGAAGCAAGAAAAAACAGCAAAACGCCATTAGATCAACAAGAGATGTATAGTTGGCAAATTGAGCAGTTATATACGCGTAGTTATTTCAACAACATACAACCCAAAGATGAAAAAGTAATACATTACTGTATTAATCAAGGAAAAAAATATTGGACAAAGCTGAACACCTATTACCAGGCCATGTTTGCAATTATCTTAAATAGAAATGGGGATATAAATTTTGCCACTCATAAAATATTACCTGCTTTGTTAGAAAATACAATTCAAAATAAAAGTCAAGGATTATATTGGAAAAACACTATTACAAGATATTGGTACAATAGCCCGATAATGCATCAAAGTATGATGATTGACTGTTTTAATGAAATCAACCAAACAGCAAAAAATAATGAATACACATCCAACATCAACAAAATGCGTACATGGTTGATTTTACAAAAGCAAACCAACTATTGGGAATCGACTGTTACTACGGCAAATGTTTGTTATTCACTACTACAAAATGGTACCAATTGGCTAAATAATGAGCGAAAAGTTTATTTACAATTGGGAGATTTTTCTGTTAACAGTGAACAGGAGAATACTACGGCAGGCACAGGTTATTTCTACAAAAAGATAGCAGGCGAAATAGTACAACCTAAAATGGGAAAAATTACTATTGAGACGATTACATCATCAGCAAAAGTTGAAGAAAAGAGTCAGCCATCGTATGGTGCTATTTATTGGCAATACTTAGAAGACATTGATAAATTAAAGTTTTCAGGAGGGCCTATATCAATACAAAAAAATATATTAGTAGAACGAACAGATAGTAAAGGCAAAGTATGGATAACATTAAAAGAAAATGAATCTTTACATATTGGCGAGAAAGTGACTATACAACTAACAATAAAAGCAGATAGAGACATGGAGTATGTACATGTAAAAGACATGAGAGTGAGTGGAATGGAACCATTGAATGTATTAAGTGGCTATAAATGGCAAGATCGAATTGGATATTATGAGCAAACGAAAGATGCAAGTACACATTTTTTTATTGACCAATTAAACAAAGGAACTTATATAATAAATTATGAACTGGTAGCTACCCATGAAGGACTTTTTACAGCAGGAAATGCCTCTATACAATGTATGTACGCGCCTGAATTTATTAGCCACTCCGTCGGTAATATAATTAGGATTGAAAAGCAATAGTATATGAGTTAAACAATATTAAAAAGGATGAACAACTTTAGCATATGGAAGTTAATTATATAATTGTAGGGCAAGGATTATGTGGAACTTTTTTAAGTTGGCAACTGACGCAACAGGGCAAAAAGGTGATGGTTATTGATGAATCTAAACCAGGGTCTGCTACAAAATTAGCAAGTGGAGTAATAAATCCAGTTACCGGCAGAAGAATAGTTAGAACCTGGGAGATTGAGACAATCATGCCATTTGCTGTAAATGCCTATATCGCATTAGGAAACGAATTAGGGGTAGAATTAATAAGACAATGTAATATACTCGATTTCCATGTAACACCACAAATGCGGCAGGCATTTGAGGATAGATTGCGAACTGAACAAGCATACCTCCTCATTCCGGAAAATGTGGCAAACTGGGGATCTTGTTTTACCACTACATTTGGTATTGGTGAAATTAATCCCTGTTGGTTAATTGATTTGAATATGATGTTGGAAAGATGGCGAAAAAAATTACAGGAAAACAATTCACTTTTAAATGAACACTTTGATGTAGAAGCATGTGAGTACTTAACTGATCGTGTAATTTACAGAGACATTAGTGCTGAAAAAATATTTTTTTGTGATGGTATAGGAAACATTAAGAACTCATTATTTAATCAACTTCCTTATTCTCCCAATAAAGGAGAAGTAATTATTGTAGAAATACCTGGGCTACCTGCAACGAATATTTATAAACAAGGAATCAGTATTGTACCATGGAAAGAAGGGTTATTTTGGGTTGGATCTACCTATAATTGGCAATACGATAATCTAGAACCAACTTCGGCATTTAGAGAAAAAGTTGAACATCAATTAAGTAATTGGCTGAAACTTCCCTATAAGATAGTGGATCATTTAGTATCGGAACGTCCGGCAAATATAGAAAGAAGGCCATTTGTTGGCATTCATCCAAAATATTCAACTATTGGTATTTTAAATGGAATGGGCACAAAAGGTTGCAGTTTAGCGCCCTATTTTGCAGCTGAACTCAAAGAGCATTTAATAAATGGAAAGGAATTAAATCCCTTAGCAGATATTCAGCGGTTTCGAAATATTTTATTGAAATAGTTCAAACAAAGAAATTATATTGCTTATTATTTGAAGAAAAAATTATTTTGGATGGAAAAACAGAACAACAATAAAGCTGTCATACAAACCCATGGGCATGATTTAACAATTGAAAATTCAAGTGATGAGTTAAAAGACCATTATATAATTCCCCTTCAATACAGAAGGATGGAAAATTTGCATATTGTATTTTGGTTATTTAAAGATGTAGCTTGGTGTATGGGTTGGAGATGGCTAGGTATTTGTATGATTTTACCTACAATGATCATTTCGATTATCATAGCGTATAGAACAAGAAAATACATGTCGGAGTTAATGCATAATTTAGCTATTACCGTATGGATTTCAGCCAACTCATATTGGATGATTAGCGAATTTCTTCATTTTGATACGAATATTATATCGGGTAGTCTTACGTATAAGCATTTAGCATTAATACCATTTTGTATTGGAATATTGTTATTAGGTTTTTACTATCTTATATGGAAGCCAAAAAACAATGAAAATGTTAAATACTAACTATATTACAATCAAAATTCACAACCGTATATTGTATTAAAATTTGAATAAATAAATTATGAAAAATAAAAAACTATTGACGTTGGTTATTGCTTTTTGCAGTTCAATACTTTTAATGAGCTGTGAAAATGAAAACAATGAAGATGTTACACAACAAGTTAATAAAGATGGGGCAATAGAGAGTGCCATAGAAGTAAAACATATAGATTCTCTTCACGATGAGTTGATAACTAAGCATATTATTTGGACAAAAAACAAATCCTATAAAACCATTTTATATAGGGATACTATTCCTTCACTAGGGAAGAAAGAAACAGAAGCGGAAAATAGTGAAGGAGAAACCAAGAAAGTTACTATAGATAAGGCTTATGAAATATTTATTACGATAAAATAAATTTACTTGAGATAAATTGAGATTGAAATTAGATTGCCGATTATAATAATGGTGAATTTAATTGTTGCCAAAATCAATACATATAAAAATGAAAAAATCGAGAAAAATAAAATTAGTACTAATAACTGCAACTTTGGCTGCATGCAATCAAAGTCCTAAAGATGATTGGGACAATAATAATAAAATTCATTTACGAAGTGATACAACAGCACCATACACTAGAGTACATCATTACCATGGGTCTGGCATAGGCAATGCATTGCTTTGGTATTATGCGTTTAGGCCAATGGGAAATTATAACAACAATAGATATTCGCATTCCGGATATTATTCCGGAGGAATAACACCTAGATCGAATATTGGTAGTAATAGTTTTAAAGGAAGTGTATCGAGAGGTGGATTTGGCAGAAGTGGTTTTAGTGTAGGAGGATAAAATAATAATCATGAAAAGAGTAGAAATACAACCAAGAAATAAATGGCAATCAGCGGTTGAGCAACTAGGATTTGGTTTTCACACAACAGATGTTCCCTATTGGGATGAGTCTGTTTATTACAGTTTATCGATAAGTGAAGTAGATGCTATTGAAAAAGCAACTGCAACAATATGGGATATGAGTTTAGCAGCAGTCCAGTATGTTATTGACCAAGATTTGTTTAAACAATTTCAGATACCTGATTTTATTGTACCCCTCATTAAAAAAAGTTGGAACGAAGACCACCCTGCCATATATGGCAGGTTTGATTTTTGCGTAAAAGACAATCAAATTAAATTGTTGGAATTTAATGCAGATACACCCACTAGCTTGTATGAAGCAGGTATAGTACAATGGTTTTGGCTACAAGATTTTGATAAATCAAAAGATCAATTCAATAGTATTCATGAAAAATTAATAGCCTATTGGAAAATACTATTGCCTTATTTACCCAATAAAACGCTTCATTTTACTTGTTTAAAAGATACTTTAGAAGACCTCACCAATGTTGAATACTTAAGGGATTGTGCTATACAAGCAGGGATAAAAACAAAACTGGTTTTTATAGATGACATTGGTTGGGATGAGGATCAACAACAATTTGTTGATT
Source organism: Sphingobacteriia bacterium (assembly GCA_947452295.1). GTDB lineage: Bacteria > Bacteroidota > Bacteroidia > Chitinophagales > Chitinophagaceae > Sediminibacterium. Next base: position 31,305 of record CANGCK010000022.1, on the reverse strand, counting down.
TAGAAAACGATGTGATTCAAAATATATTTAAATTATATCCATGGGAATGGATGATCAACGATCAGTTTGGGAAAAATATACCGATTGCCAAAAATGAACCATATTGGATAGAACCCAGTTGGAAAATGATATTATCCAATAAAGCTATTTTGCCTATTTTATGGAAATTATATCCCTCACATCCTTTATTATTGGCTAGTTTTTTTGATAACACTCAGTTAAGTGATTATGTAAAAAAACCACTGCTAAGTAGAGAAGGGGCTAATATTGAAATAATCAAATCTACACAAACCATCCTTCGCACCGATGGAGAATATGGTGAAGAAGGCTATATTTATCAAGAGCTATTTACATTGCCTGAATTTAAGGGCAAATATCCTGTTATTGGCAGTTGGGTTGTAGGACAACAGCCAGCAGGAATTGGTATAAGAGAAGACAATACTTTGATAACAAATAATAAGAGTCGCTTTGTTCCTCATTTGATTGAGTAACTAATTCATTTCTAGTTTTAAAAATTTAGCGGTGTGGCTTATTTTATTTTTAATCATCTGTTCAGGGGTTCCTTCAAATAGAATAGTGCCACCACCATCTCCCCCTTCGGGGCCTAAATCAATTACGTGATCGGCAACTTTAACTACATCTAAATTGTGCTCTATTACTAGTACCGAATTACCACGTTCAACCAATTTATTGAGTACTTCCAACAGATGTTGGATATCCTGAAAATGTAAACCAGTAGTTGGTTCATCTAAGATATAGAAGGTTTTACCAGTGTCTTTTTTACCAAGTTCAGTAGCCAATTTAACGCGTTGTGCTTCTCCCCCACTGAGTGTAACAGCAGATTGACCCAGGGTTACATAGCCTAATCCAACATCTTGCAGTACTTTTATTTTTCGGTACAAATATGGAACAGCCTGGAAAAAATCAGTAGCTTCATCAACAGTCATGTTTAAAACATCACTAATTGATTTCCCTTTATACCTAATTTCAAGTGTTTCTCTATTGTAACGTTTGCCATTACACTTTTCGCAGTTCACATAAACATCAGGAAGAAAGTTCATTTCAATAACCCGCATACCTCCGCCTTCACATACATCACATCTACCGCCTTTGACATTGAAAGAAAACCGACCTGCATTATATCCCCTAATTTTAGCTTCCGGCACAGATGCGAACAAGGTTCTTATTTCAGTAAAAAATCCACAGTAGGTGGCTGGATTACTTCTGGGAGTTCTGCCAATGGGAGATTGATCAATTTCAATTACTTTGTCGATATTTTCTAACCCTTTTATTGATTTAAACGGCATTGGCGTAACTCGACTATTGTAACAATGTTTAGACAAAATTGGATATAGGGTTTCATTGATAAGTGTAGATTTACCACTACCACTTACACCACTAACAACAATTAATTTACCCAAAGGAAAACTTACTTCAACATTCTTTAGATTATTACCTGTTGCACCCTTCAATTGCAATGATTTACCATTACCTTCTCTTCGTTCAACAGGAATTGCGATTGATTTTTTTCCATTTAAAAATTGGGCGGTATCTGAATTACTCTTTAATACTTCTTGAGGGGTGCCGGCAGACACTATATGACCGCCAAACTTACCAGCTTTAGGACCAATATCAATCAAATGGTCTGCTGCCAACATAATGTCTTTATCATGTTCAACTACTAAAACACTGTTACCAATGTTTCTAAGGTTTTGCAAAGCATGAATAAGTTGTTGATTATCGCGTTGATGCAACCCTATAGAGGGTTCATCTAGAATATAAGTGATACCTTGTAATTGAGAACCTATTTGAGTTGCAAGACGTATCCGTTGTGATTCTCCGCCACTTAAGCTGCGTGATGGTCTGTTTAGCGACAAGTAAGTTAATCCAACATCTAATAAAAATTGAACACGTTCTCTTATTTCTTTTAAAATGTCTTTTGCAATAACGTTTTGTTTTTTATCCAATCTTTTTTCTAAGCCAACAAACCATTGGTGTAATTTATCGAGGTTCATATTGCTTAATTCTGCAATATTTTTTTCATCAATTTTAAACCAACGGCTTTCTTTTTTCAAGCGTTGACCATTACAATCATCACAAGTTTTAAGTTCCATAAATTGTTCTACCCATTCTCTCATTCCTTCACTATTTTGACCAGCAAACCAGCGTTTTAACATCGGGATGATACCTTCGAATTCACCTTCGTAGGGTTGTGACAATATAGATTCTTCATCAATATCATTCGTATCTAATGAACCGCCATTGGCGTTTCCATATAACAATATGTTTAAAGATGAAGTTGGTAAATCTTTAATTGGCTTATCAAGCTTTATTTTATGTTTTTTAGCTAATGATTCAACATTACGAAACATGTATGCATCACGTTGTTCACCCAAAGGTGCAATACCCCCTTCGTTAACACTTAAATTTGCATCGGGGAGAATAGCTAACATGTCGATTGAGTAAACATTTCCCAATCCTTTACAATTAGTGCAAGCGCCGTAAGGTGAATTAAATGAAAAAGCGTTGGGAGAAGGTTCTTCGTAACTAATACCCGTTTCGTTACACATCAGCTGTTTTGAGAACTGAATAGTTTTGCCTGAGTCGTTGATCAATAAAAATAATAGATCTTTTCCCATTTTAAGTGTTTGTTGAACACTTTGACTGAGTCGAACTTTCATATCGGGCGATACCTGCAAACGGTCTATTACTACTTCAATATCATGAATTTTATACCGATCTACTTGTAGTTTGGGCGTTAAATCCATAATCTCTCCATCTACCCTTACTTTTAGAAACCCTTTTTTACGTATTTCTTCAAATAATTCCCGGTAATGACCTTTACGACCGCGAATTAAAGGTGCGAGCAAAGTGATTTTTTTGTTGGCATACTTGGTAAAAATATTTTCTACTATTTCTTCCTCACTAAATTTTACCATTTTTTTGCCGGTATTGTAGCTATATGCTTCCCCAATACGAGCAAAGAACAATCTTAAAAAATCGTATACTTCCGTTACCGTCCCAACAGTTGATCTTGGATTTTTGTTAGTTGTTTTTTGTTCAATAGAAATCACCGGAGAAAGACCGGTTATTTTATCAACATCGGGTCGTTCCATATCACCCATAAACTGACGGGCATAGGCGCTAAAACTCTCCATATATCTACGTTGCCCTTCATTATAAATGGTATCGAATGCCAATGAAGATTTACCACTACCACTCACTCCAGTGAAAACAACCAATTTATTTTTAGGGATTCTAATATCAAGATTTTTCAGGTTATGTTCACGTGCACCAAATACTTCAATAAATGCATCTTCTTGAATATCTGCGGAATTAGTAGTTTGTTTCTTAGCCATATCTATGTGTAAATATACAAACATTAATATTGCTTAATAGTTTGGTTATAGAGTATAATTAGTGATAAAATCATTTATTCTACTATTTTAATAGACTTTTATTTGTTGATTCTAAAATGGATATATATTTGTAATAGTTCTTTAATATACTTATCAAGAAAGGCAGAGGGTTTTGGCCCAACGAAGCCTTGGCAACCCATATAACTTACTCAGCTATATGAAGGTGCCACATCCAATCTCGAAAAACCGAGAAAAGATAAGTCAGAGTAGTTCAAAACATCACCCTTAAGTACATAAAATATTGAGCCCATCTGACAATACGGATGGGCTTTTTTATTGGTCTACAACTCTTTACCATCTGATAAATATTAACTGAATGTTATTAATCATCCTCATCATATACAAAAATGATGAATAAAACTGTTTAACATGAGTACAGCAACACAATTGATTCACAGCATTCCGACAGACCCCCAAACAGGAGCCATATCGGTACCGATTTATCAAACTTCAACATTTGTACAAGAAGCGCCTGGTGTAAATAAAGGGTACGATTATTCAAGAACAAATAATCCTACAAGGGAGACATTAGAAAAATTAATTGCAACATTAGAAGATGGAGCAACTGGCATTGCGTTTAGCAGTGGGTTAGCTGCAATTGATGCAATTATAAAGTTATTAAATGCAGGAGATGAGATTGTAGCTGTAGATGATATTTATGGGGGAGCTTATCGTTTATTTACAGCTGTATATGAAAATTTTGGGATAAAAGTACATTATGTGGATACCTCTAATACTGAAAATGTATTAATTGCAATTTCACCGAAAACAAAATTAATTTGGGTAGAAACGCCAACAAATCCGACTTTGAAAATTGCTGATATTGAAGCGATAGCTCAAATTGCCAAAGCGAAAAATTGTTTGTTTTGTGTAGACAACACTTTTGCCTCTCCAATACTTCAACAACCCTTGAACTTAGGTGCTGACATAGTGGTTCATAGTGCTACTAAATATTTAGGTGGACATAGTGATTTAATTGCAGGTGTTGTAGTTACTAAAGACAAAGCATTGGGCGCCCAGATAAAATTCTTTCAGAATGCTTGTGGCGCAATTCTTGCTCCATTTGATAGTTGGTTAGTAATTAGGGGGATTGAAACCCTTTATCTAAGAATGAAACAACATTGTAGTAGCGCGCTTCAAATTGCTCAATATTTAGAACTACATCCTTTGATAGAAAAAGTTTACTATCCTGGACTATCATCACATCAAAATCATTCAATCGCAAAAAAACAGTCAACAGGTTTTGGAGGCATTATATCGTTTTCACTTAAGCAAGATACACAAGACGCAGCATTAGCAATTGTTACTCAAACCAAATTATTCAAATTAGCGTAGAGCTTAGGAGGTATAAAGAGTTTAATATCCCACCCGGCAAATATGACGCATAAATCTATTCCTGCAGAAAAAAGAAAAGCAGCTGGTGTAGTAGACAGTTTAATTCGTTTATCAATTGGTTTGGAAGATGCAGCAGATTTGATTAAAGATTTAGATGAAACAATTACACTAGTAGTAAAAAAAAGTCATTTGTACATGAACCATTAGCAGGGGGCCAATAATAGATAACGAATTCAACTATTAATAAATAAAGAGATTGAGTTGGGCTGAATCAGCTGTAGACTTAAGGAATTCATATATTTGTAGATAAATCAACAACTGTGCTGATACAAAATAAGCTGGCTTATAGAAATGCAGTATTTCTTTCTGTTACACTTGGAACACTATTGATTACTTTTTCTTTATTGGGAGGAAAAGAAGATTTATTTCTATTATTAAATGGTGATTTAGGAAATACAGCAGATGTTTTTTTTCATTACATTACCTATTTAGGTGATGGAATCATGTGGGTTCCTCTCACAATTTTTGTATATATATATAGAAAAAAATATTTGCCGTTGGTATTAAGTGCCATCATCATTTCTACCTTGATAGTACAAGTAAGTAAACGATATATATTTGAAAAAGAGGCAAGACCTACTAACTCTGTCACCATCAACAAAAGCAACATTCATACTGTTAAAGGTGTTGAGTTGCATAGTAATAATAGTTTTCCTTCAGGTCATAATACAACTGCTTTTTGCATATATTTAATTGCTACTTTATTAGTTCAGAAAAGGTATTTTTGGTTAGGAGGATTTTTAGCAGCGGCAGTTACGGGTTATTCGAGAATATATTTGGCACAACATTACCCATTAGATGCGGGAGCTGGTATGATTGCTGCAGTAATTACAATTAGCATATCTTCCTTTATACAAGGAAGATATGCTAAGAATGAATAATCCTTACTCTTTCCAACGCCATTCACCGGCAATTGCTAAGGGTTCTTTTAAATTATTTTTGATGAGAAAATTTTTTGTTTCTTCATCCGTAAAATGTTTGGCTTTTATTTCAATGGCATCTGCAATACCATATAACAACATTGCACTAAATCGAACTGTATTTTTAATTCCTTTCTCATCCACCAATTTAAAGTCATCGCAATCTGCATGGTAACAAGGGCCTGAATTATTCGGCAACACTCCTCCTAAACCACCACCAGTTGGAACTCCATGTAACATAAATGGTTGATGATCGCTATGTAACCCAGCACCCGAAGAAAAGGAATTTTTATAAGAACTGTCAAAATTTTGAGCAATAGACCCGATAGCTTGAAATAAAGCTTTACTTTCTTCGGCAGTGGTTGAATATCCTTTAGGGTCATTGGTCATATCGTAATTCAACATGTACCGTAATTGATTAATACTATTGTCTTTTATAGCCTCATTAACATAAGCTCGTGAACCTAATAAGCCTTCTTCTTCTCCCATAAATAATACAAACTCTACTGTTCTTGCAGGCTGTAAATGAAGTGCGCTAAATGTTCTGGCCATATCAATCACTGCGAAAGAACCAATGCCATTGTCAATTGCACCAGTAGCCAAATCCCAACTATCTAGATGACCGCCAACAATTACTTTTTCATTAGGTATGCTTTTACCTTCAATACGAGCGATAATATTTCTTGCCTTAATTAAACCAGAAAAATTATTCATTTCAATAGAAGCGAATTGTTTTTTTGCAGCGAGTTCTTCTTTTACTTTAAATCCATCTTCTTTACTAATACAAACTGCAGGTATAGCAATAAGTTTACCCGTAACAGAGGCGGTTCCTGTTAAAAGAATTCCGCCATCAGCTGTATTGATAACTATTATTCCTTTGGCACCATATTTAGTAGCAATAGCTGTTTTTTCTGATCGATGCAAAGATTTGGTACCAGATTTTGATCCTGGCAATACGCCTAAATAAACCAACGCTATTTTACCCTTCACTTTATTTGGATTGCCAAGGTAATCTTCTTCTAAACCATTGCCCATATCAACCACTTCTAATGTAACATTGGCTTTAACAGGTGAATGAGCAAGGGATACCGATTTAATAACTTGCATATGTGATACATCTGTACCAATTGAAACCTTTAAGTTGCCGCGACTCCAGCTTTCAACTTCAAAAGGTTGATAACGCACATCACTAAACCCATAAGACTTTAATAGATTAAATACAAACGATTCAGCTTTTTCTCCATTAGAAGAGCCAGTTAGTCTGTGACCAATAGTTGCTGTAGCCGTTTTAAGGCTACTATATGCTTTAGAATTTGCAATTACTTCTGTGTTGATATTTTGAAAAATAGTACTCCATTCGTTTTTTGCTTGTGAAAACAAATGACTGTTTAACACAATCAGTAATAACGTAGTAGTAATTAAATTTTTCATGTGCGTATTTTTTCTTTTTAATTTTCAATTTATTTATTCCAATTAACTTTTGCGATTTTTACATCACGAGAATTGGTGCCAATCATAATTTGAAATTCACCTGGTTCCCAATCGTATTTTAGTTCATAATTATAAAATTTAAGATCTTCTGGAGTAATACTAAACGAAACTTTTTTAGACTCACCGGCATTTAAACTAATTTTCTGAAAGCCTTTTAACTCTTTTACTGGCCGGGTAGTTGAGCCTACTATATCTCTTATATATAATTGAACTACTTCTTTACCTGCTACTTTGCTATTATTAGAAACAGTAATTGACGCTGTTAATGTTTGATTTCCTTTCAACAAACTGTTACTCAATTCAATATCGCCATAATTAAAGTTAGCATAGCTTAATCCAAATCCAAACGGATAAAGGGGTTCATTGCTTACATCTAAATAATTACTTTGGAATTTTTGAAACCATGAACCGTTTAAAGGCCTTCCAGTATTTTTATGGTTGTAGAATAAAGGTATCTGACCTACATTTTGCGGGAAAGTTGTAGATAATTTACCCGAAGGATTTACATCACCAAATAATACATCTGCAATTGCATAAGGAGCTTCTGATCCACCAAACCAAACATTTAAAATTGCAGGAACATTTTCATTTTCCCAGTTTAAAGTTAAGGGTCTACCAGTAAATAATACCAATACTACCGGCTTACCAGTTTTTAGTAAAGCCATTAATAAATTTTTCTGTGTAGCAGGAATATTTAAATTGGTTCTACTGCTACTTTCGCCACTCATTTCAGCGCTTTCTCCTAATGCAGCAACTATCACATCAGATTTATTGGCAATATCCATTGCTTCAGACAACAAAGCTTCTTCAGTTCTATTATCTCTATGCATTGATTTTCCGAAAGGAGTTGCTCTTTCTTCAAATGCGGCATCTACATCTAAATTAGCCCCTTTAGCATATAATATATTCACTTTGTTTCCTACTACTTCTTTCAATCCATTTAACAATGAAATAGATTTACTGAGATTAGCTGCAACACTCCATGTTCCACCCATATTTTCTTTAGCATCGGCTAAGGGACCAACTAATGCGATGGTGCCATTTTTTGTTAAGGGCAATGTATTGTTTTGATTTTTTAATAACACAAAACTTTGAGCAGCTATACTTCTAGCTTCTTTACGATTGTTATCGGAAAATACTTCAGTTTTAGCACGATTTTCATCACAGTACCTAAACGGATCTTCAAATAATCCTAGTTTGTATTTTGCTTCCAAAATTTTACGGCATGCTTCATCTACTCTAGCCAAGGTAACAGTGCCCTCTTTTAATGATTTTGCAGTATTATTTAAAAGACCTTCACTAACCATATCCATATCTAACCCAGCCATCAGCGCTTTAGCGGCAACAGTTTGAATATCACCCAATCCATGGGCTATCATTTCAGAAACACCAGTATAATCTGAAACAATGAATCCGTTAAATCCCCATTGTTTTTTTAGCAAGTCGGTCAATAACCACTTATTAGCTGTTGCAGGAACTCCATCAATTTCATTGAAAGAGGCCATTACAGAACCAACTCCGGCTTCTACTGCAGCTTTATATGGGTAGAGATATTCATTAAACATTCTATGGCGACTCATATCGGTAGTATTATAATCTCTACCAGCTTCGGCAGCACCATATAAAGCGTAGTGTTTTACGCAAGACATGATGGTATTATTTTTAGATAAATCAATTCCTTGGTATCCTTTTACCATAGCTTTTGCAATTTGACCACCTAGATAAGGATCTTCACCATTTCCTTCTGAAACCCTTCCCCATCGTGGGTCTCTAGCGATATCTACCATCGGAGAGAAAGTCCAGTTAATACCATCAGCACTTGCTTCATTGGCTGCTATACGGGCACTTCTTTCAATTAAATTCATGTCCCAAGAGCAACTCAAACCCAGTGGAATTGGGAATACGGTTTCATAACCGTGTATTACATCCATACCAAATAACAATGGTATTTTTAATCTACTTTGATCGATTGCTAATTTTTGCATCTCTTTAATTTTAGCAACCGATTTGATATTGAAAAGCCCACCTACTTTGCCGGCAATAATTTTTTTTGCTACATCGGTACTTGCTGCAGCACCGGTTACAAAATCGTTAGCGCTAGGAAGATTTAATTGACCCAGTTTTTCTTCCAACGTCATTTTTTTCATTAACTGATCAATGAAATTTTTCATTTTAACATCTTGTGCAGGGATAATGTTTATGAAAAACAAGAAAACTGCAACAAATGATAGGAGTATCTTTTTCATTATTCTACATTTAAAATTTTATTCTTTGAAGAGATTCCATTTTCGTTTATAGATTCGATGGTAAAATAATATTCTTTTTTCAAATCCATTCCCTTAAACCAATATTCGTTAACATCATGCACCATAATGCAATTGTATAACTTGTTTGGATGAGTGCCATAATAAATGTTATATGCATAGGCATTATCAACTGGACTCCACCGAATCCATGCACTGCGTTTGTCTTTTTCTGTTCTTAATACCATAAATTGTTTAACTGGACTAGGTTTTTCTCCATTTCCCATTCCGAACACCCTCAAACCACTAATTGCAAATTTACCAGATGCCATGTGAATATTTTCAAGTTTAATGTATCTAGCTACAATGGGTTTATTTAATTCAATGTATTCATGCGGAACATCTGTATTGTTTTGGCTTTTATCTGCTATAATTGACCATTTTTTACCATCTAATGAATAATAAAGGATGTATTGATGATATATGTCTAATTGCTTTCCTAAATACGCAGCATCCTGATCGGCATAATTAATTTGAACTGCATTGATAGTAGCTTCATTTCCTAAATCGGTTTGAATCCATTCCCCTTTATTAGATGAGGCGGCACACCAATAAGTTTTCATGTTTTCATCAACAGCATTATTGGCAAAATAGCTGCCAAAAGTAGAAGAAACTGTAACTGGTTTCTTATAATTAAGCAACATCCAGCCAGTAAAACCCGGATTCAATTGCCGAGGTTCATTATCCTTTTCTCTATAAGCAGGTAGATAATGAGGATAATCACCAAATGCTGTACTGCTCCACATTACATCATCTTTATCAAACCCGGAAGGCCATATACCGATACGTCTTTCAAAATTATTTTTAGTAGAAAGCATAATCGTGCTCACATGCCAATATTTATTTTGATTATCCTGAAAAGTTGCACCATGACCTGCTCCGCGTGCAAAGCCGCCTAATTTCATACTTAATGGATCAGATTGTTCATTAAAGAATCCCAATGGCTGCTCTCCTACTGTAACGCCATCAGCATAACCACTAAACTCTGTACCAGGCGCACCATATTGTAGGTAATATTTTTTATTATATTTGGTAATCCACGCACCTTCCATGAAAGGATCTAAGAATGTATTGTCCATGTGTTCACCAAAACGTTGCCAACCGTATCGCCATGGTTTTAAAAAATGCATTTCTTTTCTTGTTCCTACGGGACGAAATGTGGAGCGGTTTAGTTCTATACCATACAATGGATAAACATTACTACTTCCATTATACATATATAACTTTCCATCATCATCGGTAAAAAAAGCGGGGTCCCAGCCTCCAATTTCAAATGAATCTACTAAAGGCTTCCATTCATTGTCTTTTGGGTTAGTGCTCATCCATAGCGTAAAATTATTGCTATAGGTAGAACCAAATACGATCATTGTATCTCCTACAATGCCAACAGCCGGTGCGCATAATTCATCATACACTTTATTCCATGGCCGCAAGAATTTTTTTGAAATAAAATGCCAGTTAAGCATGTCATTACTCCACCAATAACCCCATTGATTGGTACTGAATAAATAGTAGTCCCCTTTATAGTTTACAATAACTGGATCGGCTGTAGCTCTATGTTTGCCCCATTCAGAAAAATTAGGTATAGGTGTAAATCCATAATCAATATTAATAGGATTGCAGTATGTTTTTTGCTGTGCGTTCGATTGATTTGTAAAAGCAATCAACAATAGTAAAAGTATATTTTTTTTGGTGATCATTGCTAAGCAGTTCGGTTTTATTTAATTGATATAAGGGGCTGTAAACCCTAAATTTTTCATTCCTCTTTTCACTTCGGTACAATTAGACAAAAGGTTCCAAATCAATTGAGATCTATAATTTTCAATCATCACAATAATTGGCCCTTGATCGATAGCCAATGTAGTACCAGAATACCAGTTGTCTTTTAGGCTAAATGCATCCATAAAACCATATTCCGTAAATATTTTATTACCCAATGTGTAATAGAAAAATTGGAGGGCTTGCATACTTTCTAGGGGAGTGTATGGAAATGATGAAAGTGCAGCTGTTGGTGTAATTACACCAATATCATTATTGGGTTCATTAGCAGCATAACCACCAGGTATATCGCTAGCAGTTAGTCCCCAACAGTTTTTACTATAACCAAAATACTTTTTGGGATTAGTTAAACAATATTGATAATTGATTTTTGAATGATTGACAACTTGTTGTTGATAATCGGCATATTGGTCTTTTAATCCATTGGGATTGATGCCCAAAAAAGAATAATGTGCGAAAAATAATGGGCCACCATTTGATGGGCCTAATGGCAATGAATAACCGTAGTAAGATTTATTATTTATTATAGCGCCGTTAGCGGCAAACCCTTTATGGTACACAGCTGCAGGTATAGCATAATTGTTAGAGGATGCAGCCATGATATAGGTTATTAAACATTCATTCCAACCAATTATTTTATGGTTCATTTCCCAATTATAATTAGGGCTCCAATGCCAATAAAGTACATCTTGGTTATTTTGTCTAAACCAATTCCATTCAACGGCATCGCAAATTTTATTAATATCGGCTCTTAAAGAAATTTCATCGGTAGAATTATTGTTAAAATATTCGCGTGTTGTTAATAAACCGGCAACTAAATAAGATGTTTCAACCAAATCCGCACCATTGTCTTTTGTGCTAAAGGGAACAACTGCACCAGTAGCGCCGTTTAACCAATGAGAAAAAGCACCATGAAATTTATCTGCCTTGTTTAATAAAAAATTTACAATTGTTTTCAATCGAGTTAAGCCCTCAGAACGAGTAATGAAATTTCGGTTTATAGCCACAGGGATTGCCATAATACCAAATCCACTTCCTCCGGATGTAACTATATCACCTGATGCATTTCTTTCGCGTGCTAAACCAGACACAGGATGTGCGAAATCCCAGAAATATTTGAACGTTTTTTGTTGAACAATGTCCAAAAGAGCATCATCACTCACTCGTGGAAATTTATCGGATGAATCTATTTGTGTATTAAAGTTTAAACTATAATAATTATTAAGAGATCCTTTTTTAACCGACTTAAGCGTTGGTATTACTTGTAGCTCGTACCTTGTTAAATAGTTTAAAGAAACGGCAGGTTTCACCACTATAGTACTGTCATTGTTTTCATATAAAAAACTTAATGCAGCATCTCCATTAGCGTTAGATGATAAACTGATAGCCGATGCCACAGTAGTACGATCAACTGAATTATTAAGCTTTATTTTTATTGCTGATGCAACAGGAAACCTTGAACCATCCAATGCATTCGATTGAATATCATTTATGGAAGTAGATAAAATGTTTAATGGTAATGGAGGTGTTTCTATAATTGCAGAAGTACTTTTTTTATTACATCCTCCTAATAATAATGCGCTTAATAATATACAGTTGATCATACTTTTTTTATATAACATGTTATCACCATTAAAAAATAAGGGTTGAAATTGAATGGGGCAGTGCGGTAATAGAAGCAGCTTTTCCATCAACCCATAAAAGATATGGGGTTGTTGTATTATTTTGATTCATTACAATCACAACAGTTTTGCCATTTGTATTTTTAAAAGCAGTGGTTAAAAATTGACTTCTACTTGCGCTACTACTTATTCGCTTAGCTCCATTTTGTATGAATTTAGAAAAATGACCTATGTAGTAATAGGCATTAGTATAAATCAATTCGTCTTTTTGAAGGTTAGCGTGCACAGGTGCAAAACAAAAATTCTTTGCATGGTTTGGACCACCTGTTTCATCAAGAATAATATTCCAATCAGTAAAACCAACCATTCCATTGTTGAAGTCATTAATCATTGAACGGCCATATTCTTCTCCTAAATTCCAATTGTCGTATTTTTTAGGATCAAAACTTTCGGCACAACCTTCTGTAAAGAATATCGATTTATCTGGAAATGCTTCTTGAACTTTTCTAATATTATCATACATGGGCAAACCGCCACTCCAATCTTCATACCAATGAAATCCAATACCCCAAATATATTTAGCTGCAACAGGATCATCAAAATAGGTTTTAGCTCTTTGATAAATAAGGTCTCTATTGTGATCCCATGCAATGATTTTTTTATTAGCATAACCTGCTTTATGCATTGTTGGTCCTAAAAAGTTTTTTATAAAATCTCTTTCTTCCTCTGCAGTATAAATACAGCTTTCCCATCTTTGCGTTGCCATAGGTTCATTTTGCACAGATATACCCCAAACAAGCATATTTTCTTTTTCATATGCTTGGATAAACTTAGTAAAATAACTAGCCCAAGCTTGATAATATTCTGGCTTTAGCTTACCGCCGTGTAACATGTCGTTATTGGTTTTCATCCAAGATGGCGGACTCCAAGGACTTGCAAATAAAGTTAACTTACCACCTGCGGCATTCATAGCTTGTTTAATCATTGGTATTTTAAACTTGCGATCATGTTCAATTGAAAATGTTTTAAGTAACTTATCAGCCGAATCGATGTAGGTATACATATCGCTGCTAAAATCACAACTATTAATATTGGTTCTAACAATTGAGTAGCCAATTCCTTTTTCTTTACTAAAAAAAGCTTCGAGTACTTCTTGTTGTTTTTGTTTAGACAACTTTGCAAATGTTTCGGCAGATGCATCTGTTATAGCGGCACCAACTCCCATATAAGTTTGAAACTTTTTAGAGGGGTCTACAAATACACAAACCTGTGATTCAAGGGGTTGCTTCAATTCCCTGAAATCAACAGTTTCGTACTTTGTTAATTTTAAAGGGGCATTCATAGCGGTAGTATAGACCGTTACTGCACTACTTTGGGCTAATGACAATTGCATGAAGCCAAGCAATAGCATGCTTAATAAATAATTTTTATTCATCTGCTTATATTTTAATTTTTTTAAATAAAGTTAATACATATATGTAGCTACTGCGCCAGCATTCAACTCGCTTTTGAACCATTTATTATTTGACTTTAAATTAAAGCTTTCTATTTTAGAACCATTATTTAAAACAATGACTGCTTTTTTTCCTGCAGGCGTTAAAAAGGCTACCGAATACAAATCGCCTACGTTATTACTATTGATTCTAATAGATCCTGCTGGTATAAATTTAGAAGCGTGTGCAATAATATAATATGCCACATTTCTTGTAACAGATGAAGCAGTAATCGTTAATGCGCCTTTACATTCGGTACAACCACCCTGAGTATGATAACTATATGCTGCATCACCTGCAAGATTCCATTCTAATGCCACTTTACTATAATTGCGCATTGTGCCAATGATCACATTTTTTACATGCCATTGAAGATCTCCATTGAATGTACCATTCTTACCAGTCCATTGTTCTGTAAAATAAATTGATTTGTCATTATGCGCATTATACACAGTAGAAAGAGCACTTACATCTCCATTATACAAATGAAAGGCCGAACCATCGATGTATTTTTTTGCCTCTGCGTCATTTAAAATACTAATTGGATATTCGGGATGATCGCAATTATGATCGTATAAAACTATTTTTGTTTGGATATTATTTTTTTGGAAAATTGGACCTAAATTGTTTTTAATGAAATTAGCTTGTTCTGAAGCAGACATCAACATGCTTGGATTGTTACCGCCATGTTCAGGTTCATTTTGAATAGTTATTGCACTAATTGGAATACCCATACTATTCATTAATTGAATATACTTTACAAAATATTGTGCATATACTGGATAATACTTGGTAAGCAATTTTCCACCGATACTACTGTTGTTGTCTTTCATCCAAATAGGTGGACTCCATGGTGTTGCCATTATTTTCAATAATGGATTAATTGCAATGATTTTTTTTATTAAAGGGATGAGGTTTATAGAATCTTGAGATAGAGAAAACTGATTTAATAAAGTATCGGTATTTCCTGCAGCCAAATCATCGTAACTATATACTTTATTACTGAGATCAGATGCCCCAATACTTATTCTTAAATAACTTACACCTATACAATTTTCTTGATTACCAAATAATTCATTCAACAAAGTTGATTTTGCCGTTTCACTCATTTGATTGATCAAATAGGCGCTCCCCTCTGTTAACGTAAAACCAAAACCTTCAACATGTTGATATGCAGTGGTAGAATCTACTTCAATGGTAGGGAATGTGTTATTGATAGTGCCGCTATAAATTATTGTAGATTGTTTTTGCAGCAAGGCAGACTGATCTGCATTTGTTAAGTAAGCACTTGCCAATAATCCTGTTTCAACCGGCAGTTTGGTTGAATCTATTGTATTATTGGAGGAGGTCCCATTGCTCTGTTGTTTTGAACAAAAGCAAAGAAAAAAAGACAAACTGCTTATTAAAATATTTTTCAGCATAATAGTTAAAATTGCCACAGCGTATATTTATTTATAAAATAATAATGATCCATTATTTCTAGCAATGATTAATTTATTTTCTTTCCCAGTATTTTTTATCCATTTAGCATCTCTAATTTCTCCATTAACTAATGTTAATTTGGAATTTAATGTTACACTGTTATTACTAAAACTAAATATGGTAGGCAACAAAGCATCATACCTGCCTTCATAAGGTCCTACACCATAAAAATTTCCACTAGCTATAAATGAATTATTATGTAAAAGATTAGTTGATGCAAATGAAAAAATTGGTGCTAATTGTAAAGCATCGGGTAGCGGAAATTGTTTAAAATTTCCTTTACCGTCGTTAATAAAATAAGAGGAAGAAAGCGTTTCGGCTTTGTATTCTTGGTAATCTTTAAATAAGTCGTAAAACATGTACTGAACTGTTTTTCCAGCAACTTCGTCATATTTTAGGTACGCTTTTTTTAATACGGGCAATGCTCTTTCTAATTCATCTTTAGCCAAAAAAGTATACTCTTTTCCATCAATAGTATAGCACATAATTTGTTCAACAGATCCATTTCCATCAAAGTCTTTAACGTATAACTTAACAGGGCTATTTTTACCTGCATACAATTTGGTATTATGTCCCCAATTTCCAGCCAAGAAATCAATATTGCCATCGCCATTAACATCTGTAGGATAGAGTGTTTGCCATAAACCGTTAGATAATTCAATTGAAGTTTCTTTAAATTTGCCTTTAGTATTGATGAATATTTTAATAGGCATCCATTCACCAGTAATAACCAAATCATTCCAGCCATCTTTATTTACATCAGCAAAAAAAGAGCTGGTAGCCATTCCTACATTATCAAGTTGAATTATTGAAGGATCTGCAACAGAAAAAACAGCTTTGTCATTGTTTATTAATAAATAAGATGGTTGAGGAATTCCGTATTGTTTTGCATCAGACAAGCCAGTTACCAGAATATCCATATCTCCATCTTTATCAAAATCATTAATTGATATTGAAGACTTGTTTTTTAAAATGGTAGGAATCAAATTATCTGATAAGATAAATTTCCCTTTCCCATCATTCAAATAAAAGTGGTCAGCCAATTCTTTTTTGCCGTCGTCGTATTGATTACCACCGCTTACCACATATAAGTCGGGGTATGAATCGTTGTTTGCGTCGAAAAAAGCTGCATCTACTTCTTCAGCAAAAGCAGTTTGTGCAAAAACTGTTGAATTACTTGGCGTAAATGTACCATTAGAAGATTGAATAAATAACTGACCAGATTGTTCTGCCGCACCACAAACAAAAAAGTCTTCTGACCCATCTTTGTTTACATCTGCCACTGCTATTTTGGGGCCTCTAGTAGACAATTGATGCGGAATCAGGTATTGCCGATTATAGTCAATAAAATCATTTTCTTTATGCGTCCAGTATAGTGCTACACTACTAGTAACATCATTTAATATTGATTTAGGAGAAGGAAAAAATTGTTCCTGCACATATATCCCATTTGCCTCAGTTTGCTTAACCGATATATTTCCCGATTTAGGGATATTTTTAATTACCTGGTATTGTTGATTAGGCCAAACAATCAATATACTGTCTATCGAAGTAATTGTATTCATTCCAAAATGTAGCAATGGCGCTGTTGAAGATTGAAATCCACGAGTAAGCATTAATTGCTGATATTGAATGGTCTTTTTGGAAAACAGATAGGCTTTTGCACCAACACCAAAAGTATTGGCATTGTTTCCTTTAAAAGAGATCGTTAAATGATTTTGGTTAGGTGCGTTATTTTTAAGTATAACTGCAGGTGCGTCTATTGGATTGATGATGATATCCAGTCGACCATCATTGTCTAAATCTGTATAAGAAGCCCCAGTATAAAACCCTTTCATTTTCCCTGTACCCCATTGTTCACTAACATCTGTAAAATGAAAAGAGCCATCGCCTTTGTACAGGTAGGGATGTGAACTACCATCGGGCATTTTTTCGATTACTTCTTTGTCGTATTTATTTGTTTGGTCAAAACCTTTTTTGGCTTGCATTGCAGATACAAACTGCACATAATCTAAGTCTACAGGACGTTTAACAATACCACTTGAAATAAATAAGTCTTTATTACCATCATTATCAAAATCAGCAAACAAAGGGCACCAGCTCCAATCGGTAGCCGAAACACCACTCATCAAAGCTGTTTCGCTGAATGATGATCCGTTGCCATTGTTTTGTTGCAAATTATTTTTTGAGTATTGTTTTTGATACCCGTTTAATTCAAGTTTAACTTTATATATATCCGGATTTTCGTCGCTGCCATATGTTTTAACTATTTTCTCCTCTTGCGGCAACATATCTACTGTAACTAAATCCAGCTGACCATCGTTGTTATAATCTGCAGCATCATTTCCCATGCTAAAACGACTATAATGATTAAAGTGGGCTGCGCCTTCTTCTTTAAAAGATCCATTTTTTTGGTTTACATAGTAATAATCATTTTCATGAAAATCATTTCCTATGTATATATCGTCCCAACCATCATTATTCATGTCTGCAACAGCAAGACCCAAGCCATATCCTAAACTACTTTGAGAAATGCCAGCTTGTGCAGAGACATCAGTAAATTTTCCGGAAGTAGACAGGTCATTTCTAAAGAGTTTATCACCTGCAAACTCATCATACTTTCTTCGATTGCTGGTATCTACAATATTTGAATGAGGATGATGTGATTGATTTAAAATATAACAATCTAAATCGCCATCATGGTCATAATCAAAAAATGCAGATTGAGTAGTAAAGCAAGCAGTATTTAGCCCGTATTGTTGAGATTCTTCCGAAAATTTTAAATTGCCTTTATTAATGTACAACTCATTGTGACCAGATAAACCATACATGTTACTAACTGTAGAAACATATATATCCAATAACCCATCTCCATTTACATCGGCCATAGTTACTCCCGAGCACCAATCAGAAAGGCCTTGCACACCAGCGTTTTCAGTAATGTCTTCAAATTGAAAATTACCTTTGTTTAAATAGAGCTTATTTTTTCCTTTAGCATTAGCGGTGAAATAAATGTCTTGTAATCCATCATTATTGATATCTCCGGTAGCCACCCCACCACCATTATAAAAGTAGAGATAATATAAAATACTTAGCCCGTCTTTTTCTTGCAAATTATTTACAAACTGAATATTTGTTTTAGCTGCAGGGACTTCTGTAAACAAAGTATTTTTTGAGCCACAAGATGCACTTATGAAAACTAAGGCAAATATGGCAACAAAATTTTTAATGGATGGCGCAATCGATTTTATCATCATAAGGGTAGTATTAAAAGCAAAGGACTGATTCAAAACTGATCAGCCCTTTGCTCAAGTGTTTAAACCACTGCTAATTTACAAAAAAACTATTGTTTATTCGTATATAAAGTAGTTACATCTGCAGCTGTTAAAGCTGTTGTATACATTCTTAATTGGTCAATTCCTCCTTTGAATGAAGAAGCTAACCAATCGTCATTGTCATCTCCATTAGCAGGGCCACGACCTATGCGCATCTCGGTAATTTTGGTGTCATCAATATTAATAGCACCATGAGTACCCCATTTTTTTGTATTTGGATTGGCCACACCATCCAAATACAGTGTTATGGCACTTGTTGAAGCGCTGTATACCATTACAACATGGTGCCACTTATTATCTAACATGCCGGGAATTTTTTCTGTTGAGCTTTCCCATGTAAACCAGTTGTCGTTCACTGCTTTGTCTGCTATCATGAACTTTACAGCACAAGCGGCATTGTCGCCTTCCAGCATAATGAAAAGATTTGAGCCAGACCAATGTCCATTACTAGAAGGAAAACTCATAATATACTCAGGTCCGTTTGTCCCTTTGTTATTTAAAGTTTGTCCATCTTTTTTATACCAAAAAGATATAGTGAAGCTTTGTGCATTTTTAGCCCAATCATTAGGCTTTGCGTACCTTACAAATTTATTTTTAGCACCTTGGATAGCCTTACCCTTGATTCCATCAATAGATGTTAAGGGATTATTGGCTGCAAATGCAGCACGAATACTATCAACTGCATTCATCAATGGGTCTGTTGTAGTTCCATCAAATGCAACATAAAAAGCAAGTGGTCCGCCCGGAGGGTTTGCATCCTTAGAATAAGTACCCAATGCAGGACGATCCATTTTCTGACAACCAAAGATTGCCATAGAACCCAATACCATTAAGGCGATTGTAATTCTATTTAAATTTTTTATCATTTTCATCAATTTAAATAATCTATAATTAGTGAAATTATGTTCAATTATTGCCAATCAGGATTTTGAATCAATTTACCACCTGATTTATCAATTGCAGGTTGAGGAATTGGGTAGTACTTACATTTTTCCACATAGCCTAATGGCCCTAAAACTTCTACAGCTTTACCCCATCTCACTAAATCGAAAAATCTTTCTCCTTCTACGCCAAATTCAACCCTTCTTTCTTGCATAATTGCAGCACGCATCGTTGCTTGATTTACATAATTTATACTAGCTAATCCTGCTCTAGATCTAACAGAATTCACTAGTTCTTTAATTTTAACTGAATCGGCACCCGTAGCAGATAATTCATTAGCCGCTTCAGCAGCCATCAACACAACATCTGAATAGCGGAAAACTCTTTTATTGATCCACTCAGGATTGTCAGACTTTCCAGTAGATGCTCTGTAAGCAGGGTCTGCATAGATTTTCTTATTCCAATACTTTCTTGGCAATGGACCAGCGGGTACATCAAAGGTAGAGTTGGGTAAAACACGGCCGTATCCACCTGTAGAAGGATCATCAGACTGACCAGAGAAAAGAATAGTTGACCCTTTTCTTACATCACCGGCTTCATAAGCAGCAACTAAGTTGTCAGTAGGTGTATTCCAACCCCAACCAAGGTTCCAGCCACTAGCTGTAGATGCACGCACTCCTTGAGTAGTAGCAAATCCACAACCATTAGAAATAGAGCCATTAGGGCTTACATATGCTTGAATTTCAAAAATTGATTCACTACAGTTTTCACCGGCATCTTTAAATATGCCGTAGTAACTACTGTAAAGTGAATAAGCACCAGAAGTCATTACTTGATCTGCTAAAGTTTTTGCAGAAGCCCAATTGCCCCTGAATAGGTATGCTTTAGCTTGTAAGGTTTTTGCAGCGCCAGCAGTTAATCTACCAGGATATTGGTTTCCCCATACTGGTGGAAGATGAGCAGCTGCATAAGCAAGATCAGCATCAATCAAGGCATAAATATCTGAAGTTGTAGACTTTTTAATATTCGCTTGAGATGCATTATACACTCTGAAATCAATTTTTGGTACTTCTCCGTAAGTTCTTACTAAATCAAAATAAGCAAAAGCTCTAAAGAATTTAGCTTCAGCAATATTTACTAGAGAAGAAGCGTCTGACAATTGTAAAGAATCAGCAGTTTGAATAGCTGTATTGGCTAAATTAATCAATGAGTAATGATCATCCCAATATTGGTTAGAAGCCCAAAGGTCTTTTACATATTGAAATTTATCGAATGGAGCAACCCACTCAGCTCCATCAGAAGGGTCACTTCCCTTTTCAGAGTCATCAGATCTAAAATCATGCATAGCCAACCAAGGAATAGTGGTAAAACCAGCGCTTCCTCTTAAATTGCTGTACAAGCCATAAATCTGGCCTTCTAGTCCACCCTGATTAAGGTCGTCTAGGGTTGCGGTCAGGGGTTTCCTGTCCAAAAATTTATTACATCCTGCTAGCATCACTATCATAGATGATAATGCAAGCATCGTGAAAAGTAGTTTTATATTCTTTTTCATATTCGAATAATTTATTAAGCTTAGAAAGTTACATTTAAACCAACAGTAGAAACCAAAGGTATTGCACCACCGGCATTATCAACACCGAATGAAATTGCACTTCCACCAAATTCAGCTGTATAACCTGAATTGTATTTCCATGTTTTCATATTCTGAACGTTTACAAATGCTCTTAGGTTTTTAATCTTAGCTTTTGAAATTAATTTAGTACCAAAATTATATCCTAACTGAATATTTCTGATTCTGAAATAACTTCCATCTTCAATGTTATAAGTAGATGCTTCGTAGTTAATTCTATGGTCTTGACCTAAAATTGGATCCCAGTTAGAAGTACCTTCGCCATGCCATCTGTTCATTTTAAAAGCAGCATAGTTAACGCGTTGGTATGGAGATTCTGTACCACCCCAGTTTCTAAATACTTCATTACCATATACACCACCTAAATCAACACTAACGTCAACATTCTTATACTTCAATGAAATTGAACCTCCGTAGATAAAATCAGGTGTTGGATTGCCAATCATTGTTCTGTCGGCAGTATTAATTTTTCCATCACCATTCATATCCTTGTATTTCAAATCACCAGGTCCGTATAAAAATTCAGTGTTAACTGGAGAAGCCAATTTATCGGCATACGATTGATAAATGCCTTCTACTACATAACCATAGAAATAACCAATAGGTAACCCTACGGTAGTTCTATTCACTCCATTTTGAATAGAGAATTCTTTTGTAGCAAGAGATTCTACATTGTTTTTATAAGTAGTTATGTTACCACTAACTGTAAGGGTAAGGTCTTTGCTTAACTCCTTAGTATAACTTGCGCTTAATTCAATACCACTGTTTCTGATACTACCAATATTATCTAACCCATTGGCAACACCATTACTTCCAGGAATGAAAGTCATTAAATCTTGAGTAAGTTTATCGAAGTAGTTTACTTCAACATGCAATTTATTTTTCAATGCATTAAATTCTAAACCCACTTCTTTAGCTGTAACAGTTTCCCATTTCAAGTTCGGATTAGGAAGGTATGATTGAGAATATGCATTGTAGATTAAATTACCAAATACAGCTGCATTGCCTGAAACTAACCCAGGATAAAACGGATAGTCATATCCATAAGTATTTTGGTTTCCAAGAACACCAACAGACGCTTTTAATTTCACATAATCAAAAATGTGTTGCTTGTCCATGAATTTCTCTTTGCTTAATTCCCAAGCACCGCCTACTGCCCAGAAATTCTGCCAACGATTAGCTGGAGAAATTTGAGAAGAACCATCTCTACGGAAAGAAGCGTTTAAGAAATATTTTCCTTTGTAGTTATATAATGCACGAACTAAAGCAGAAGCAGTTGATCTTTCTCTTTGATCAGAGCTTGATACTTTAGAAGCAGCATCTGTAAAACCGTTATCGATATACCAGAAACGGCTATCATCAGGAATTGCTGCACCAGTAGAACTTTGTTTTGCAAAAGCAGATCTGTTGAAATTTCCAAAATAATAGGTTGTAAAACCTGCCATAGCAGTCAAGTTATGGTCGCCAAAACTCTTTTTATAGTTTAGAATATAATCTTGTTGGAATTTTTTATAAGACATATCATTTTCACCAATTGTAGTAGTTCTGCTGTACAAGAACGACTTATCGAGTGTTGCGTCGTATGCATTGTATAATGGAGTGTACTGTCTTACATTCACATTACTGATATCTGCATATAAGCTTGCTCTGAAATTGAAATCTCTTAAGAAATTCACTTCACCATAAACATTACCAACAGTTCTGTATTCAACACTCTTAGTTTTGTTCCACTCATTTTCTAATTGAAGTAATGGGTTAACAACACCTGAGTTTTGGATAGCTGGTAAATCGTAATACAAATTTTGCACTAAACTGTCTAAACCGTAAGGGTTTTTAGACTTGATAGATTTTAAACCATCGCTTACCAAAGGCATTACCTTACGAGCTTGATCTAAAATATATGTAGCATTATAAGGGTTATTTTGACGAGTTGCATTGAAGTTTACACCAACTTTTAATGATTTGGTTAATTTAACTTCATCACTTAAAGAAAGTTGCAATTTGTCTAATTTTTCATGCTTTATTAAACCTTCATCAGATGTAAAGCCAAAGCCCATATTGAACTTATTCTTTTCTGTGCTTGATGATAAGCTTAAGTTATTGCTGTTAAAATTTCCCACTCTTGTAACTGCATCAACCCAGTCTGTATTACCTGTCCACTTAGAGTAATCAAAAGGAGAAACCACTCCAATATTTACTTTTTCTTCTTCAAACAGTGTTTTAAAATCAGTAGCGTTAGTCAAGCCGATTTTATCTACTAATTTTTTGGTACCATAAGAAGTATTAAAGTTGATGATCATTTGACCAGCTTTTGCCTTTTTTGTGGTAACAGCAATTACACCTGCAGCACCTCTTACTCCAAATATAGCTAGAGAGGAAGGATCTTTCAATACTTCAATTGATTCGATGTCATTCGGATTAATGTAATCTATATTGTCATTGAATACACCATCTACTACATAAAGGGGATGTACAGAACCGATACTGATTGTACCACGAATTCTGATATCTGGAGCTGCACCCGGAGTACCATTATTTACAACAGACAAACCGGCAACTTTACCTTGTAATGAAGCAACAGGGTTGGTATTAGGTTTATCAGCAACTTCTTTACCAGCAATTTTTACAATAGACCCAGTAAGGTCTCTTTTGCTGGCTTGGCCATAACCAATAACCACCACTTCATCCATTTTTTTAATGGCTAAAGAAAGTTTAACATCTACAATTGAACGTCCAGCAACTTTAACTTCTGATGATTCGTACCCAATACTGCTGACAATAATTGTAGCATTATTATCTACAGTAAAGCTATAGTTACCATTGTTATCAGCAAAAGTTCCGTTATTGGTACCTTTTTCTTGAATTGAAGCACCAGATAATGGCTCATTATTTTCACCAGTAATTTTACCTGTAATTTTTATGCGGGCATTATCAGACGCATTTGATGATAATACTGCAATTAAATTGCCTCCCAACGGTTTATAAGTTAGGCTGGTTTTGGCAAACAAATTAGCTAATGATTGATCGATTGTAAGATTTGATGCCGAAAAATCTACTTTACTTTTTAGATCTTTAAGGTCAGAATTATACAGAAATCTGTAATAACCCTCACTTTCAATCATTTTTAATACTTTTTTAATCTCAGTCTTACTAGACTTAAGATTTACGTTTTGTCCCATTGAGGGAGTTGCATTCACTTGCAAAACGGTTAATAAGGTAATTACAATGGCTAGCTTCATAACAAGCAGAGTTTTGAGAAGCATCCTTGGCCACATTTTGTGACCCGGAAGTACACTTTTTTGCATAATTTTGGTTTTGATGTTAAAGAAAGCCAACACCCAATTTCTATCGGATGTTGATTGCTACACTTTTTACGGGAAATGCTGCAACATTTCCCGTTTAATTTCTTTTACTTATTGTTATTATGTTATTACTATTTTCATACTTAAAGGGAATTAACAATTGTAAATCATTCAAAGCCTGATCTACAGTTTCATCAATAAACGTTCCACTTATTCTATAATTTTTTACTTTCTCATCGGTAATCTTAATTTTTACGTTGTACCAACGCTCTAATTTGATTACTACATCAGTCATTTCCTCTTCATCAAATACCAGTTTATTGTACAACCATGAAGTTTCATGTACCACTGAATCTGCAATATTTTTGGGGAGCGGCTTTATAAGAATTGTTGAAATAGATGTATTTTCTTTGATGCCATTTCTAGATATGGGAGAAGAACTGATTACTTGTTCAATTTGCTTGTTAAAAATCATTTTTTCGTGCGGTTTCAGCATAACTTTAGGCGCATCGGGCTGACTTCTATTAACCACTTCTATAGAACCATGTATAAGTGTAGCTTCAATACTTTTGTCGGCATCATATGCTCTCACATTAAAAGCAGTACCTAATACTCTTATGTCTATGTTAGCTGCATGAACAATAAAAGGCCTTTGGGGGTCTTTCACTACATCAAAATATGCTTCACCATCTAAAAAAACTTCCCTTAAATGGCCTTTAAATTTGCCAGAATAGGTGAGTTTACTTCCAGAATTAATCCATACTTGGGTTCCATCTGGCAACTGAATTTTTGATTTTGAACCAAAACTTACTTTTACTTCGTTATGTGCCGAATTTAATTGATTGGAAGCTAATTCTTTTGATTCAACTGTTTCCCTTCCTAGTAGGAAATAAACTAAAAATGCCAATACGCCAAATACACCACTAAGTTGAAACAATCTACCCCAACGCCGATTATAGGATACCGATTGAGTAAATACGCTACTTTGCGTTATTTCTTCAAAATCATCTACTTGAGATTTTAATCGGTGAATATGATTAAGATAGGCATCTTCTGTTTGTTGATATGTTCTAACTGAATCATCAGCCTTAGATTCACAAAATTCTTGCAATTGATCGTGTGCTAATAACCATTCCCTGTTGCTATTCAGGTATTCTTGCAACAAAACCAACTCCTCCGGAGTAGCTTCGCAAAGCAATTTTTTCGACAACAATACCCAAAATTGTTCTTCTTTCATTAGCAAAAGATATTAATACCTGATAAAAGACAACCAAACCAAGCGTTTACCCCTAAAAGAATTAATTATTTTTTTTAGATAGCAGTGAATGAAGCTCTGGAAACTCATTTTTAAACTCTAAACACTGTCTAATCCGCCTTAATGCAATGGCCATTTGAGATTCTACTGTTTTGATGGAGATGTCTAATAATTGAGCCACTTCGTTGTATTTAAGACCGTCTTCTTTTATTAATTTAAAAATAGCTTTACATTTTTCAGGAAGCTGATTTATGGCCGCCATTATTTTTTTTGTTTGCTCTATTGAAATGGCCAATTCTTCTGGATTAAAAAAAACACTGCCCAATTCAGTAGTCCATTGATCTAGCTCAGGCAATTCTCTCCTTCTGTTAGACTTAATTTTATTGATAGAATAGTTTTTTATGCCAACAAATAAGTACAATTTAGGATTATCAAGCTTTTTCATGTTTGCTCGTTTTACCCAAACATTAATAAAAAAGTCGGATACAACTTCTTCTGCATCTTCCTTTGATTTTAACATGGAAAAAGCAAATCCAACAAGTTTTTCATGCATGGCCATGAATAGCTCTTTGTAAGATTTCTCACAATTTTCAGTGGAAATCAATTCCAATAAATAGTTGATATGGCTATCTGTAATCACGCAATCGTTTGTTGAATCGAACTACAACTTTAAGAATATTTTACCATATTTCGATAAAATGGTAAAAAAACATTGATTTTTCGCTACTAAAAATGATATATCTCATATTTATCATCAAGTATTGTCAGATTTCTGGGTGCTAAAAGCAATTATTTTTGCCTCAAATTGACTATAAAAATTATTTGTACCATACTATGTTACAACGCTCCCCACAATTCCAAACTACAGCTGAAGCACTACAATTTATTCAATCAAATCAACGTGTATTTGTACATGGAAGTGCAGCAACGCCCATTCATTTATTAAAAGCATTATTAGCCGAAAAAGACAGGCTACAAGATGTTGAATTGGTTAGTATTACCCAACAGGGCATCGACCTAAATGACCCTGCTTTAATAGGGCATTTTTACATGAACTCATTATTTGTTTCTGAGAGCAATAGAAAAGCTGTAAATAGCGGCATGGGCGATTATGTGCCAGTCTTTTTAAGTGAAATACCCTTGCTGTTTTCAAGAGGAATTTTACCTCTTGATGTTGCCATAGTCCATGTATCACCTCCCGACAAACATGGCTATTGTTCGTTAGGTACTTCTGTAGATATTGCCCGGTCTGCAGTAAGTAATGCAAAAAAAATAATTGCTCAGGTTAATCCAAATATGCCGCGTGTGCATGGAGACACATTTGTACCTTTTGAAAAAATTAATGCAGCAGTTTGGGTAGATGAACCTCTACCAGAGGTAAGCTATGCTGAAGGTGCGAATGAAATTCATGATAAAATAGGAAAAATTGTAGCCGAATTGGTAGAAGATGGCGCTACCCTTCAAATGGGCATTGGAACCATACCAGATTCGGTACTTAAAAATTTAACCAATCATAAAAATTTAGGTCTTCATACCGAAATGTTTTCTGATGGAGCCATTCCATTAATTTTAAATGGCACCATTAACAACTCTCAAAAAAAAATTATCAAAGATTATTGTGTAACTGCCTTTATGCTGGGCACAAAAAAATTATATGATTTTGCGGATGACAATCCCATTATTCATGCCAAAGATATTAGCTACGTAAATGATCCACGTGTACTGAGTCTTAACCCTAAAGTAACTGCTATTAATAGTGCAATTGAAGTTGATATTACCGGACAAGTTTGCTCGGACTCTATTGGCACTTATCAATATTCGGGAATTGGCGGTCAAATGGATTTTATAAGAGGCGCTGCATTATCGGAAGGAGGCAAACCCATTATTGCCATCCCTTCTGTTACCAATAAAGGCATTTCTAGAATTGTACCCTTTTTGAAACAAGGTGCTGGAGTTGTTACCACTCGTGGACATATTCACTGGGTAGTTACAGAATATGGAGCAGTTAATTTATTTGGCATGAATATGGACCAAAGGGCTAAAGCACTCATAAAAATTGCGCATCCCAATCATCGAGAATATTTAGAGCGCGCATCATATGAACGCTTTAAACAATAATTATTATCCCATTTCATTTAATTGCGATGTCCATCAAATGAAATATGTAAATTTATAGCCAATACGTACGTCATGAATAAAGTGAGTGTAAAAAAGATGATAATCAGTGGCTTAATTGCCGGGATTGTATTGTCGGTTATTTCCTATGGTGGCTTGTTTGTTGCTATAAAAATTCCGCTGCTGAAACCTTTTTTTGTAGAATATTTAAGTAGTGTTTTTGTATCTGATCAATCAAGAGATTGGTTCTTTTATTCCCATGCTATTGTTATTAGTTTTGCTTTGTCATTTTTTTGGCAAAGATTCAAAACAGTATTTCATGGGCATTTCATCATCAGAGGTATTGAATTTGGAATTGTATATTCTTTAACAGGGCTTTTACCTATTTTGTGGATGACATATAGCCAAATAGATGTTTCTGCAGCAATGGTATTATCGTGGTTGTTTTTTGGCTTATTTCAATCAAGTGTTGCAGGAGTTATTTTTGCAAAAATGAATCCGTAAAAAATTTTAACTGATTGACTTTAGATTTAACTTGAATTCTACTTTCAATTCATCTTTCGCTTTTATAACTCCACCTAATTTACTGGGTGCAATTAAGTTAAAATCAGAAAAATGAATATTCTGGTTGCCTTTTAAAAGAACCTGCGTATTATTCTCGGTAGTAAACAAATAATTAATTTCAAATCTTTTACTGATGCCGGCAAGGGCTATATCTACCAATCCGGTGATTCGATTGGGTGTTTTAAAGTCGGGAAACCCATCAATCGAAATAAACTTGATAGTTAGTATGGGATAATCTTTATACTTCAATGTTTTCCTCAAATCACTCGTCATTAATCTATTATGACAATCAAAAGCCTCAATACTTAAATTAAGGTTTCCATTCATTGGCACTGCTAAACCTTTCAACTTATTTCTAACACAAACAATGGTATCTAATCTATTATAATTAGCAATATCGCATTGAAATGTATTGATATTGGTACTTCCGTTTACAGATAAGCTACTACCTTGCAATACTACCCAAACTACTTTATTATCGGAATTATTAAATCCCGATAAAACGCTCAGTAAACCAATCAATAAAATCGATTTATACATGGTAGTATATAATTACACTATTATAAAAAATAGCCGAATGAAATTAACTCATTCGGCTATAATAGTACTGTTAATTTTTTATTTTCTAGAATCCTACAATTGCTTCTATCACGTAACCATTAAATTTTCCGGTAGCTCTGTAATCTGTTGTTGGGAAATCGAGGTATTTTTGATCAACAATTTCAGCTTTCAACAAAACATTTTTTGTTAAGAACCAACCTGCTGCTAAAGAAGTTCTGTTGACTTTAACATCATTAGTAAAACCGGCTAATCTTGCTTTCACTTCATTATATCGTGCGCCTACAAATAAATTTTCGTCTTTACCAAATCTATACACTCCCTCAATTGCTGTTTGAGTTGCATTTCTATTATCTATTTCTGTTTTTATTCTACCATTGGCAGTTTCATATGTTCCAAATATTTCTACACCTTTTACTTTCAAGAAACCATTCAACATAAAAGCAGTAATTTTTTTACTAAACCCAGGGTTAAATCTTCCAGAAAATGCAACTGCAGTAGATGCAGGAAGTGTAACACCAGCAGGTGCTTTTTCCATTACGTTTTGGTAGTTAGATCCAGTTCGATCACCACCGTACAATGTTAATCCACTTCCGGCTTGACTACTATTGGTATATAAGCTAGCACTAAAGCGAACACGCACATCATTATTTACTTGCTTGTCTATTCCACCTTTAAAATAGAAAGAAGGATTTCTTGCAGTATTGGCATCTTGAACTGTAGGATATGTAGAGTCGATATTGCCTTTAATCATCCCATTGGTTAAACCAATCATACCAAACAAACCATTTTTTTGTACATACACTTCTCCTCCAATCTCTGTAGCAAATTGATCCATAATATAGTTGTCCATAAAGGGATTGTACAAAGCTTGTCCACCATCAGTTCTGCGAAAATGTTGATCTCCATAGTTTACTTCAAAGTGACCAATTTTAATGGTTGTAATTTTCATGATATCTGTCCAGAATTTTCCTTTAAAAGGAACTTTATCAAATTGAATATATCCTCCTTTTACCCAAGTTTCATTGTGGTGGCGAGCAGACAAATAACTAGTTACATTTAGTTTAATACCATCTGCCAATTGTACATCCATGAATAGATTAGCTTGAGCAGTCATAAATCCGTTTTGTAATGGATATAACCTATTAGTAGTGGCTGTACCAATAGCGCCTGAATTCTCTTGCTTTAAGTTTTGGAATTGCTGAGTAAAACCAGCCCCCCATCTAACTTTCAGGCCATCAAAAGGAACAGTATCGGTTTTTGAAGTTTCAAATTGATTAATGCCTGTTTTATCATATGGACGAAAGTTAGCAATTTTTGGTTGTTGGGCTAAAAGGGCAACGGGTAATACACCGAATGCAATTAAACCAATGTTTCTTTTAAACCCTTTTAATTGAATTTTCATAATTCTATATTTTTTTAATTGATGATTGAAAATGGATGTTTTATGACTTTTTCTTTTGACTTTTGACTTTTGACTTTTGGCTTTTGACTTTTGACTTTTTACTTTTTACTTTTTACTTTTGAATTAATTAATGGCTGGTAAGTTTAAATTCGAAATTGAGCGTAACATCATTTCCAGTTTTTATTGTTCCCATCATAAAAGAAGGGGGCTCCATTGCAAATTCTTTCATACTAATTTTTTTGGTTCCAGTAACGGTAATAGTTTTATCGGTATTTACTTTACAGGTAGCCACTACTTCTGCATCGCGGGTTGTGCCTGCCAACGTTAATTTACCGATTGCTTTCACCAAGAAATT
>CANGCK010000021.1 GCA_947452295.1 Sphingobacteriia bacterium | reverse complement strand
TTTTTTGACTTTTTAATTTTTACTTTTTAATTAATTCATCCAGCATTGTTTCAAGTTCTTGTTTTCTGGCTATGTTATTCAGTCATTCAGTTGGTATGGTTTCCATCCCATAATGTACAGCAGCCAAAGCACAGATTAAATAAATTATTTATCTGCCGGTTAATTAGTGGTGATTGTGTTTTTTTAATGGCCTTATTGTATTTCATTTTTGAATAGATTAGCCAACAAAATTATAACGCGTGTTTGTAACCTAATTACATACCGATATTTAGTGGAAAATGATTGGAATAATAAAAGTAGTTTTTATGGTGATTTAAGACAAATTAACAGTTTAGAAATACGTATGTTTTTTTAGTAGTATTGTTATTCAAATGTAGATTTGTGAAAAGTTTGCTTTTGTCTTACTTTAAAAATACATATCATGCCCACACACATCTCCACCAAAAAACTATTCACCGGCACTCAATGGATGCACCATTGTACATTGGTTGTAGAAAACGAACGTATTATTGCCATTGAGCCTTGTGCAGATGAACCAACGCACGATCTCCTTGTACCGGCATTTATCGACTTGCAAGTGTATGGTGCTGGTGGACGTTTGTTTTCGGCATATCCCGAACCCGAATCGCTTCAGGTTTTATATGATGCTTGTGTGGCAAATGGCACCCATTTTTTCTTACCTACAGTTGCTACCAATAGTCCAGAAATAATAAGTCGCTGCATCAAAGCTGTCCGTGCTTATTGGAATAATGGCGGTAAGGGTTGCCTGGGTTTACACCTCGAAGGGCCTTGGTTAAATCGCAAAAGAAAAGGTGCGCATATAGAAGAATTTATGTACGCACCATCTGTTGAAACGGTTCAGTCGTTGCTCAATGAAGGCAAAGAGGTGATTAAAATGATTACGCTGGCTCCCGAATGTTGCTCCGATGAGGTTATCAAATTATTATTAGCCAACAACATTCTTTTATCTGCCGGCCATTCCGATGCAACTTATGAACAAGCTATCAATGGTTTTAACCAAGGGATTTCTTTGGCTACGCATTTATACAATGCCATGTCGCCTTTTCAACACCGCGCCCCCGGCTTAGCCGGTGCTATTTTACATCACCCTACTGTTATGAGTAGTATTATTCCCGATGGCTTTCATGTAAACTGGGTGGGTGTTCAGTTAGCGCAAAAATTGTTAGGCGATCGGCTTTTTGTTATTACCGATGCGGTTACCAATACTACCGAAGGTCCTTACCAACACCAATTGGCCACTGACTTTTATGAGTCAAATGGTGTGTTAAGTGGTTCGGCACTTTCTATGTTGAAAGCTTGTAATAACCTTATCCGCTTCGCGGGAGTAGAAAAATCCACCGCATTGCAACTTTGCTCCTATAATCCGGCTCGGGCTTTTAACATGGGAGATGCGCTGGGTAAATTAGCGCCTGGTTATATTTCGGCTTTTGTTTCACTCAAAGAAGAAAAGGATGGTTTTGTTGTAGCAACAAATATTGGTCATTAATCTATTTACGGTTGCTGGTATTTTTCTAATTACTTACGTGGCACTTTCATCATACCCTGCAACATCAACTCAAAATGAGGATATACTTTTAATTTGCGCATAAATAAATGATAGGCGGGATGATTTACTGCATATCGTATTTTATTTAATAACAGCCATACCGTTCGCGGATTAATAGTAAGATGACGCTTCAAGTATTGTAAAGAGGCGCCAAAATCTTTTTCGTAATTAAGGTAAACAATAATGGCAATCATCCAATTTTGTAAAGAAACTTTTGTGCCATCAAACACGGTTGCAGTTTTAACCGTAAAATATTTATGGGTATCCTTACATCGATATTTACCATTACTGCATTGATACACTTTTGAAGTTTTACTAAATGGCGAAACAACTTTGTTATTCCACCTAAAAAGTTCTAAATATTTTATACAATTTTCCTCATCCGGAAATGCTTTTTTTATCTCCCGAAGAGAATTAAGTGGCACTACAAAGCTTTTTACAACTTCAAACATTTTGCAAAATTACAATTTGGTGTAAGAATGTATTTAATTAAATATTCGGTATCCGGTAGTTGTAATTTTGTAAAAACAATCAAATGATACAATTACTTACTCAAGTAGCAACCGCCTACAACACGTTAAGTGCCTCCTTGTTTGAACCAATTATTGCCGACGATTTTGTGTATGAAAGTCAACACGTTTTTGAGCCGATGGTTGGCAAAAATAATTTTATGGAATACATTACCGGCAAGTTTAAAACCATACAAAAAACGGGAGCTACAATATTTGCCGAATTAGGTTGTTCTGATTCAGACAATATAAATTGTATTATTTTGGCCCAAGGCCATAAAGAAAAAAAGGTTGCCTTACTTTTTATTACGCTAAATGCCGCTGGTAAAATTCAAAATATGGAAATGTGTACCATTGCGCCCAACTGGAGAACCGCAAAACGCTCAAATGTATACCCGGGTCTTGCGTAATACTTTTTTTATAGTATCACATAGCTTTTTAATAAGCTTGCCGATATTTACCTGCCAGCATCAATAAGTCTGATAATTGCAAGCGCCGCTAACTTTAGGGGCGCTTGTTTTATAGGGATGCTATTTTTTGGGGGGGGGCACTTTTATAATGTATCGTTTATTGATTGACTCATTTTTTATTGTTGTGGGGGGTGATGGATTTTCACTTTCAACAAATAACCGAATCACGCTGATTTATAGATCCTCTTATAAAAGAACCTTAATTCAGTACAATAACCAATTGTTAAACTGCAAACTCTTGTCCCCAATTATACAATGCCGTAATACTTGGTAGTAATTTTTGTCCTTTTGGAGTTAAAGTATATTCTACAGTTGGCGGAACAGTAGCAAATACTTTTCTGGTAACAATTCCATTGGCTTCCATGTTTTTCAATTCTTTTACCAACATTCTGGTATTAATCCCTTCAATTCCTCGTTCTATTTCCTTAAACCGCATTGTCTCTTTCGACAAAATATAAATAATGGGCATTGCCCATTTTCCGCCTAAAATATCTAAAACCTTACTTAAGTTGCAAGTTTGTTCAGAAATATTTACTTTTTTTTCGGTCATAACATACTGATTTTATTCATTACTTTACATTTGGTAACTACTATACAATAGTGTAACTACTTGTAAATGTAAAGTATTGGAACTAAATTTGCATACTGAATTTTTAAATTCATGCAATAAGCCATACTAATTGGGGGCAAATAAATAATGAATACTTTTCATCACATTGTTCATAAAATGCCACAGAACCATTTACCATGTGTATTGATTATGCATTAATGAAATTTCACTTAATAAAAACGCACACCATATCAAACTAATTTAATAATCATTTAAATAACCAAAAATCATGAACAGAATTCAAGTAATATTTACCATCGATACAGAAAACCTGCCAAGCAATTTTGCTGATATAATAAAAGAGGAACAAGAAGTGGTTGCTAAGTGGAAAGAACAAGGTTTTTTAGATCATTTATTTTTACGAGAAAAACGCAATGGAGCTGTTTTAATTTTTAAAGATGTAACCGAAGAAAAAGTTAAAGAATTAATGTCTACGCTTCCGTTGTACAAATTGAAAATAAGTGTAGAATACCTTCACTTAATTAAACAATTTTAACACCAGCAGTTAAGTTAAGGCTTTAAATTGTCAATTATTTGAAGCGCCCATTTAAAAGTTGGTTTGATTCAACTTTTCTATTAATTGTTGAATTGCATGAATAAAGTACTTTATTGTTTAAATTAGATGATGAAACCAATAGAACCCTATATTTCCATTAAAATGTATGGGATTCTGTTGGTTTCTTTTTTTAATTATGGATTCATTCTATTAAAAAGAGGAATAATAACATCATTATTTTCTTTCAATCTATCTTCACTCATACCATAGGTTAATTCGGTTTTTCCCTCTTTCAATTGTTCAAAAACTGCGTTGATAAAATCACTAACCGGCGGAAACGCATCGTGTATTCCTTTTCCACCCAAATCGGTATTTAAACCAGGGGGAATCATTTCAATGACTTCTGTATTTGATGCTTTCAAGGAATGCCTCAACGAAAGTGTAAAAGAACGCATAAATGCTTTTGTGGCACAATATATAGGTGTTTTAGTAAGGGGTACAAATGCTAAGCCAGACGTTACATTGATGATTGTATTGAGTGAGGGTAGGGTAGTAAACATTGTTGCTAAATGAACCGGTGCAATTACATTGGTGGTAATTTCTTCATTGGCTTTTTCATAATATGCTTCATCTGAGGTATTCATCCAATTTTGAATTCCGGCGTTATTTATAAGTACATTTAAATCGGGGTGATTGGCTTTCACCCATTCAAACAAATCAATTCTTTCCGACTCGTCCGACAAATCACAAACCCTTGTAATTACAGAAGGCAACTGCCGGGTAACCTCCAACAATACCGACTCGCGTCGGCCACATATAATAACTGTATTGTTATGCTCAATAAATCTTTCAGTTAAACCAAGTCCAATTCCACTTGCGCCACCCGTAATTAATATTTTGTTATTGGTTAATTTCATCGGTAAATATTTAGACTAAGGTAATTAACCTATTGAGATAAATGAGTAAAATAATTACTAGCTGTCAATCTACAACTAAGTCGATTTTCTTTATTGAATTTCCTCCGAAATAATCATAGTAAAAAAGGGTATCCTTTTTTAAGTATTAATCCAAATGCATTATACAAATAATTTGTTGTAGGGTAGTTATTGACTAGGATAGCTTTTTACCTGTTGCTTTTATTAATGCTATACAAATTTGTGAAAACACGCCTAAAAACAGAAGCTGCATGGAGTAATGAGGCCTTTGAAATTTGGTACTTGTTGCACTTTGAGTTCTATAATACTAGAATTACAAGAGATACTCATAAACAAAGGATTCAAGCAAATTTTATAAGCAAAGGTTTAGAGGACTTTGTATATGCAAAAAACAGAACTGACATGTTTGATTTGTTAGCCAAGTATTGAAATCAAAATCTAGCCATTAGACATTCTAAAAAATTGGAATTATCTTATAATGGTGAAAAAGATTTTGCAAATCAGATTTATTGTACAACAGTTTATAAACTTGTTACAGAATTATTGAATTTGGAAAAAGTGTTGGTGGAAAATGATAACTTCAATGTTTAAATCTTATGCAGAATATAAACCAACTACTACTACTAAAAGTACCTACAAGTAGCTGGTTTTAATGATATAGAATTACACGCGGCTTTTGCATATTTACCGGATAAATTTTTACTTGAAAGAACCGATCAATATGGGGGAATTAATGAAGCCCGTAATCGTTTTGTTGTAGAGGTATTAAAAGAATTAATTAACCTTGTTATAATCAATCATTATACCCCAGGTTTTTTAGTGCATCTTGATATGTTTCTCCCTCTTTTATAAATAAGTCTATAGCTATATTTGCATTGTTTCTATATCGATAGATATCCCAAAAAAAGCCCGTTTCTTTTGCTATTGTAAAAAATAAATTTTCAAATTTATTTTTTACAACTATTCCTGTAAATATACCTCTTGAAAAAACATCATTTTTATCAAAATTAAGTAACTCAGTAAAATCATACTCTGTTTCCCATGCAAAATATAGTCTGGCATAGTTCATCATAAAGGAGGTATAACCCACTATAATTGGACAAAATTTTATCCCATTTATTGAACGCACTGGGTAAATTTTACGTAAATAAACAGCTCGGCTTTGTGTTATTATTTCATCGTTATTTGTTTGATTAGTTCTTTGCTCTATATGCTCTATTTTTTTAATAATTTGGTTATTAAATATTGGTTGCGATTCAAATATTACAATTTTATTAAACAATATACCTTCTGCATTAATAACCCTGGAAAATTCTTTTAAGAACAATTCTATATTACTACTATTTTGATCTAGTATCATAATATTTTCATAGTTATTTGCTTCTGCTAATTGTGTCCAATTGTATGATCCATTAATAACAATTTTATTATCTATGATACAAAACTTGTGGTGCATTAAGTTTTTGTGGTGCATTAAATAAAGATTTCCTCCAAGGGTAATAAAATTTTTAAAATCTAGTCCTGTTGCACTAAAATTAATTTCATCTGCTGTTATTATGAGTTCTACGCCAACATTACTTTCAAGCTTTTTTAAAATTATGTCAAATATTTTTTTACTAGTAAACCAGGTAACGGCAATTTTAAGATTGTTTTGTGCGCTATTTAAATGAGATATTATTTCATTTTCAATGTTATCGAATATTATACGGATTGACATTTAACTTATTTATTAATTCGTAAGTAAATATATTATTTTTTATAATTTAAGAAAGATATTTTCATTCCTTGTGATTTGCACTTGACCCATCTATGGAAATAAGATAGGACATCTGTGTTAGAATAAAAAAGAGATAGGTTCTATTCCTAAACCCAAAAACCCCACGCAAGCGTGGGGTTTTTGGGTTTGAAGTGGTGTGGGCCGGGATCGAACCGGCGACACAAGGATTTTCAGTCCTTTGCTCTACCGACTGAGCTACCGCACCTTTTCAGTCTTCCTTCAGTTTTGTTTTCAAAAACTTTCGGGTTGCAAATATAGTATTCCGTTTCGTTATTCACGCATTATCCCCGAATTTTTTTCGAATATTCGGTGTTTTTTCTATAAAACCACAGCTAAAACAGCATCCCATAAGCGTTTTCTGTATCTTAAACTTTTTATAGCCGCTTCTGTAGCCTGTTCCCAATACAAATCACTATCACCACATAATTCTGCAACCATCTCCATCGCTAAATGACTATGATGGTCTCCATCTACCTCAATATGCCTTTCTAAATAATATTTAAACGTTTTTAATTCGGTTGGATAGGCTTTGCTTAGCTCTTTCACCAGACCTATAAACATATCCGGAATTAAATCTTCCCGCCCAAAAGTAAATACCGCAGCTTGTACGTGTATGGGTTCCTTTTCAATCACTTCAAATGTATATTGTAAAAACGCTTCTACCTCCGCCGGTAAATTACTTGTTGTTAAAATTTGATGTATGTTTTCTCCAGATCTCAACCTTTCTATAAAATGCTTGATAACTGTTGTATCAGCTCCCATTGCTTCCATTGCCTTTAAATACAACTCAAAATGACTGGTTCTGTTTCCATCTTCATCTACATCACTTTCTTCACCCAACACAATTTCATTTATTAAATAACGGGTATTAGCAATTCCTACCGGCATCCATGGAACATTGGTGCAAGTAAGTTTTTGCTGTAAACTTTTTAATAAACTCATAAAATCCCAAACCGCAAATACATGATACGTGGTAAATAATTGCAGCTTCTGTAAATTGGGTAAACTGTTGTAAAGTGCATGTTGCACCAATTGCGGACGGATAACTTCTAATTCCTTTTTAAGTTGTTCTATTTTGGCTGATTGCATTTTGTAATAACAACTATTGCTTTACAATTGTTTGTAGATAAATTTATTTTTCTAGCTCTTTTAAGTTGGTTGAGCGTAGTAAACATCATTAAATTTCTTTAAAAAAATAACGCAATCAATTTAATTAGATTGATTGCGTTATTTTAATTAACAATATTCTTTTTTGAATTTTTCCTTTTGAATTTTTAAAACTCACAATTCTTTGGCGTTCTCGCAAAGGCAATTACATCTCTAATATTTGTCATGCCCGATACAAATTGAACCATTCGTTCAAAACCCAATCCAAACCCAGCATGTGGAACGGTACCAAATCTTCTAGTATCTAAATACCAACTCATTTCTTCTAGCGGTATATGCATTTCATTCATTCTTGCTTCTAACTTGTCTAGTCTCTCTTCACGTTGGCTACCACCAACAATTTCACCAATACCCGGCGCTAAAATATCCATTGCTGCAACCGTTTCTTTTCCTGGCTCACATCCATCATTCAATCGCATATAAAATGCTTTAATCTTAGCAGGATATCCAGTAACAATTACCGGCTTTTTAAAATGCTTCTCTACTAAATATCGCTCGTGCTCACTTTGCATATCTATACCCCAACTTACTTCATATTTAAACTTTTTCTTTTTATATGCAGGGCTGTCTAATAGTATATTAATTGCTTCGGTATAAGTTATTCTTTCAAAACTGTTATTCAATACAAAATTTAATTTCTCTAACAAGCCCATCTCAGCTCGGTCTTGTTGTGGTTTTTGCTTTTCTTCCTCTGCAAGGCGCTGATCTAAAAATGCTAAATCTTCCTTATTATGTTCCATCACATATTTAATAAGGTATTGAATAAACTCTTCCGCCAAGTTCATGTTGTCTTCAATATCATGAAAGGCCATTTCAGGCTCAATCATCCAAAACTCTGCTAAGTGGCGTGTTGTGTTAGAATTCTCTGCTCTAAATGTGGGGCCAAATGTATAAATTTCCGAAAATGCCATTGCGCCCAACTCGCCCTCTAATTGTCCACTTACCGTTAAATTGGTGCTTTTCCCAAAAAAATCTTCCGAAAAATCTACTTCTCCTGAATCTGTTTTTGATGCTGTTCCATCTATCGGCAATGTAGTTACCCTAAACATTTCACCTGCTCCCTCCGCATCACTAGAAGTTATTATGGGTGTATGTAAATACACAAACCCTTTTTTATTAAAAAATTCATGCACAGCAAATGCCAATGAATGGCGAACACGAAATATTGCACCAAAAGTATTGGTCCTAAAACGCAAATGTGCTTTTTCTCTTAAAAATTCTAAACTGTGTTTTTTAGGTTGAAGCGGATATTTTTCTGCATCACTATCTCCTAAAATTTCTAGCGTTTCTGCTTTTACTTCTATTGATTGTCCTTTTCCTAATGACGCAACTACTTCTCCTGTAACTTTCACGGAAGCTCCGGTAGTAATACGTTTCAACGTTTCATCATTCAACAATCCCAACTCTACCACCACTTGAATATTATTATTCGTACTGCCATCATTCAATGCAATAAACTGATTGTTTCTAAATGTACGCACCCAGCCCATTACAATTACTTTTTCACCAGGTTTACCATCACTTAATAGTGCTTTAATCTTTGTTCTATTGTTAAACATATAGAGGTAGTTAATGTTTTTTCATTCAGTATAAAGTAAAGTATTTTATACGCAATGAAATGATCGTATTTTATTTTGTTGGCAAAGATAACCAATCAACCTTCTTCTTCTCACTCCTAATTACATTGTTTGTGAATATTTTATAAGGTTGTTTCAAAAAATAAAAAATGATTAAATTGGTTGATTTCTAACAAAATCCACTAACTTTACGCCGGAAAACAAGCTGATTTGCCTACGTAACCTCCGACACATCAGTTATTCTCTTTCCAAATCAAACCAAATCATCACTTAATCTTTGCTTGGCTTTTTTAAGCTAGATTAAATTTTTTTACAAATTGTATTTTTTGATTAATTGAATATTTCTATGTACGACATTCTGCAATTGAACGACATGCTATTGCCCGAATTGCTTGATATTGCTGAGCAATTAAAGATTTCTGGTGCAAAAAAATTAGACAAACAAGGCCTTATTTATAAAATCCTCGATTTACAGGCGGTTACAGCAAGTGAAACAAAAGAAGAACCGAAAAAAAGAGGACCCAAAGCTAAAAAACCAATTTCTATTCAAACTAGCAACAGTATTGAAGAGGCAGAAATAATGGAAACAGCTAAACCCAATGTCACAGAAACTCCTGCGGCGGCGCGGCCAATAAAAAAAGCCATTCATCCAAAAGGACCAGCCCAAAAACCTAAAAAAGAAAAAACAGAAACAGAAGAGTCTACTACAACAGTTGAAGAAAATAACGAAGAAGTAGATCCTACCAGCCATATAGCCGCTGCCATTATTTCTAATTTAGAGGCTTTAGATAATCAACAAGCAGATGCTACCCCTCAACAACCTCGTCATCAAAAAAAAGAACCAACTTTTAATATTGAATTCGAAGGCGTTATTCCGGCCGAAGGCGTTTTGGAAATGATGCCCGATGGATATGGATTTCTTCGCTCTTCCGACTATAATTACCTTTCTTCTCCCGATGATGTTTACGTTTCTCCATCTCAAATAAAATTATTTGGATTAAAAACAGGTGATACCGTTTTGGGTGCTGTTAGACCTCCTAAAGAAGGCGAAAAATATTTTGCTCTTTTAAAAGTTGATACAATCAATGGCAAACGCCCTGATGAAGTTCGTGATCGCGTACCTTTCGATTACTTAACCCCTTTATTTCCTTACGAGAAATTAAATTTGTTTACATCACCTTCTAATTATAGTACCAGAATTATAGATTTATTTACGCCGATTGGTAAAGGGCAACGTGGATTAATTGTTGCACAACCTAAAGTAGGTAAAACCATGTTGCTGAAAGAAGTGGCTAATGCCATTGCAGCCAACCATCCTGAATGTTATTTAATGGTGGTATTGATTGATGAACGCCCGGAAGAAGTTACCGACATGGAAAGAAGCGTTAAGGCAGAAGTAATTGCTTCTACTTTTGATGAACCCGCAGAAAAACATGTAAAGGTTTCTTCTATAGCACTTCAAAAAGCAAAAAGATTGGTAGAGTGCGGTCACGATGTAATTATTTTATTAGATTCAATTACTCGTTTGGCACGTGCACACAATACAGTTGCCCCCAGCAGTGGTAAAGTGTTAAGCGGTGGTGTAGAAGCCAATGCATTATTAAAACCTAAACAATTTTTTGGCGCGGCTCGTAAAATTGAAAACGGTGGTTCATTAACTATTTTAGCAACTGCTTTAATTGAAACTGGTAGCAAAATGGATGAAGTTATTTTTGAAGAGTTTAAAGGTACCGGTAATATGGAACTTCAACTCGATAGAAAATTGGCGAACAAACGTATTTTCCCTGCTATTGATTTAGTAGGCTCTTCTACCAGACGCGATGATTTGTTACTAGACAAAGAAGTATTACAACGTATGAATATTCTTCGTTTATATATTAATGATATGAACGCCGAAGAAGCAATGAATGAATTGTTAAAACGTATGCGCGGTACAAAAAACAATGAAGAGTTTTTGGCCAGCATGAACAGATAAAAAAGTCAAAATTAAAAAGTCAAAATTAAAAACTGATTACGTTTTTAATTTTGACTTTTTTTTATTTTCATAAGTTTCTACCCAAAGTTATTTTTCAATAATTATTTTTTATTACTTTATTTATATTTGAATTTTTACTTTTGAATTTTCAATAATTTTTCATCAAATAATTTTAAAATTCTTTTATACTCATCTGTCCAGCTACTTGGTTCTACAAATCCATGGTCTTCAACGGGATAAACAGCTAATTCCCAGTTTTCTTTTTTTAATTCAATTAATTTTTGAGACAACCGAACAACATCTTGAAAATGCACATTCACATCTACCATACCATGGCATATTAATAAATTATTTTTTAATCCTGCTGCAAAATTTATTGGAGATGATTTTGCATAAGCAATGCTATCTGTAAAGGGTTCATTTAATATGTTGGATGTATATCCGTGGTTATAGTGTGCCCAGTCTGTTACAGGTCGCAATGCTGCTCCTGCTTTAAACACATCGGGTGTAGTAAAGAGTGCCATAAGTGTTATAAATCCTCCATAGCTTCCACCATATAATCCAATCTTATTTTTATCAATGCCCTTATTTTTTATTAAGTAATCTGCAACATCAACATGGTCTGTTAAATCTTTTCCTCCCATATGTCTGTAAATGCCCGTGCGCCAATCTCTTCCATAACCGCTACTTGCTCTATAATCAATATCAATTACTGTATACCCTTTATCGGTTAATAAATTATTGAACATGTATTCTCTAAAATAACTACTCCACCAATAATGTACATTTTGCAAATATCCTGCACCGTGTACAAAAAATACGGCAGCACCATTTTGAGCGGGTTTTTCGGGTTCATATATTCTCGCATAAATATTTTTTCCATCTCTAGCTGGGATGGTAATTACTTTTGCTTCTCTCCATGGATATTTTTTGAATTCTTCACTGGTTGATAGATGGGTAATTTGTATTGGTTTTTTACCTGGTTCATTTTCTTGTACAAATAATTCCCAAGGTTTGTTTATATATGAGTATCGATAAGTAATCCATTTTTCGTCGGGCGATAAACTTACTTCGTAACCGCCTTCCATTGTAGTGATTTTTTCTTTTACCGATCCATCTATTTTC
The DNA here is from genome assembly GCA_947452295.1 of Sphingobacteriia bacterium. GTDB lineage: Bacteria > Bacteroidota > Bacteroidia > Chitinophagales > Chitinophagaceae > Sediminibacterium. Next base: position 35,584 of record CANGCK010000021.1, on the reverse strand, counting down.
ATTCTATACCAATGCTGTTTGCCCGGATGCGTTTCATTGGTTAATAAATAAAAGTGTTGTTTACTTTTACTTAGAACCAGCTCTTGCACTTCATAATTTCCCGATGTAATAGCACGCGTTTTTTTAGAAAGCATATCAGTTATATATACATGCGAATATCCACTTGCCTCACTTTGAAAATAAAATTGTGTATTGTTTAGCCAACCTATTTTTGATCCAAACATTCCAGCACCAACTCCCGGACCACCAATCCACGCCTCATCTCGCTGACGATCAATTTGAATTAATTTTCCGGTTGTTGCATCTAGTTCCATAATCCACCTGTCTTTGTTATCTTGAGAACGAATATCAACCAAAGCAATGGTTGCCGCATCATTCCAATATGGACCATAAATAATTACTCCTCTTTTACTCGTTTTTTTATTGCCCGTTTTTGAAGAATAATCTTTTGTATAATCGGGCAAATCTGTAATACCAGGAATGGAGTCTGTTTGTACAAGGATTAAATTGTTGCGCACTTTATCCCAAACATAAAAATCTGCACTGCCCAAGGGATTGCCCACTTTTGTTCTTCCGTTTATATTTGCTGTGTATCCGCTTTCAGTAACATAATCCGGTACAATGGTGTTTTTTGTTCCAACAGGATTTTGATACAATCGATACGTAACAAAACGAGCGTCTGGACTAATTGTTAAACCTTGTAATATTTTTTCGCCAATACCAATTGTTTTCAAAGTATCAGATCCCATATACCGATTCATTCTATTAAATGCATCGCGCAAATCTTTTTTCTCTTTTCTTTCTTTTAATACTTGAAATAAATTCAGTTGCTCTTGGTTCAACCATATATCTTGGGTTGTATTTGCAGTATTCCCGGTTAGACCTCTTCCAGAGAATCCTTTATTGGCGGCAACTTCGGCGTCTTTTGTAATATTGGTTAATTGCTGCGTATTGCCTTGTTTGGTGTTCCACGCAAACAAATTCTGGTTTTTTGTATATACAATCCACTCGTCATTTAAAATAAACTTTGGATTGCTCTCCGTTTCTTCTGTTGCAGTAATCTGAATGGTTCTATTCTGCTTAACATCTACAAAATAAATATCGCCCCTATAACTATATGTCATTTGTAGTCGATTATTACTATATACCGCATTGGCAACAGCAGTTATTTTTTGTGTTTCCGTATAATTGGTTTTTTGGGGTTCCGTAGATCCTAGCGAAAAAGCATACACTGAATCTGAAATGTTTTTTGCCGGATTCCAATTAAAATAAATCGTTTTACTATCAACACCCCAAAAAGCATTAGTGGGTGATGTGCCAATCCATTTTGGATCTTGCATAATTTTTTCAACAGTTAGTTCTTGTGCATTTGATCTAAACACAATCAAACAAAAGATTATAGCAAAAAATTTATTCATAAAAACAAGTTGATTTTAATTGCGCATTTCAATAATAAAATGGAATGTATGGTTTATAATTATTTACCAAATAAAGCTATTCATTTTGGAGATTGATTGAGTGCGCTTTTTGGATTTTTATTTAAACGGAAAAAAGAGAAAACAAGTTGTATTTAATTTATATTTAATATAATTGGGGGAATTATATTTTTGCTTATGGGATTGTTTTCAGCATCCTCGTTTTGAATTTTAACTTTTAAATCATTTACTTGTAATAATTATTTCCCTCTATATAAATGCGTACTTTATCTGGAACTAAATATTGAATACTTTTATTTTCTTGAATATTTTTTCTGATATGTGTTGCAGAAATAGAAATGAGCGGAGCGTCTAAAACGGTAACATTTGCTTGATGTGTTTCGGTAACAATAGAACCCGGTCGATTATAAACAATAAACGAATATTGTTGAATGAGAATGGATGCGTTTTTCCATTTCGGTAAATTTTGAAAACTATCACTTCCCATAATGATGGTGAATTGATGTTGCGGATATTTTTCTTGTAAATAAACCAATGTGTCAATTGTATAGGAGGGGCGGGGCATTTTAAATTCTATATCAGAAACCCGCATACGCATATCATCTTCAATAGCAAGTTGTGCCAAATGTAAACGATGGTATTCGTTTAACAAAGACCATTCTTGTTTAAATGGATTTTGAGGAGACACCACCAACCACACTTGTTGAACATCTGTTTCATTTACAACATGACTGGCAATAATTAAATGTCCAGTATGAATGGGGTTAAAAGAACCAAAGTACAAACCTATTTTCATCTGTATTTTTTAGAGATTTCCTACGTATGTTTATTCTACTGTTTATTTATATCTTTTAATAGACACACAAATTGAGCCATAAACAAAATTTGTATTCAAACCGAAATACTTATCTGGCGAATGCTATGTGACAAAAACAATAAATAAACCCACATAAAATATGGCTAAATAATTTCTTAATTACAAAGCATCTTATTTTAAATGCTTAACTAATGTTCCTATTGTTGATTTTTATTAAGAATAAATTTTAATTACCAAAAAGTTGACATTCAATAATGAAAAAAATCATAACAAACTGATATTCAATTAGTTATGTTTAATTTTATAGAACAAATATAAATGCCGCTTCGCTTATACGTAAACTTAATGTATATCCGGCTACAGAAATTGAAATAGGATCGCCCATTGGAGCTATTTGCTCAACTTTTACTTCTTCCCCTGGAACACAACCCATCTCCATTAGTTTAATAAATATATCGTCGTTTTCAAAGGATTGTATAATTCCCTTTTCACCAACATGCAACTCAGACAATCTTTTCATTTATGTAAAATTATTTATTTTGAGGGTCACCCGAAATTTGCAATAAATCATTTAGCTAGTATAACGCTTTTGACAATGCACATATCAACTCATTAAAATTATTATTAAAGGTAATGGGCTATGTATTGGTTTTGTTACGAATTTTGGAGTAATAAAAAATTATGAAGAAAATATATTTTAGAACAGGAGATCTTGCTTTTAATTTTAAGAAAAAAGAAAATTTAAAAATATTTATTGAATCTATTTTCAAGAAAGAGAAAAATAAAATAGAAGAAATTAACTACATTTTTTGTTCAGATGAAATGTTGTTACAAATAAACCAAGATTTTTTACAACACGATTATTATACCGACATCATTACATTTGATTTATCGGAAAGGAATCAACCTATTAATGGTGAAATATACATAAGTATTGATCGGGTAAAAGACAATGCAAAAATTGAAAATACAACCTTTGAACAAGAAATGTTACGTGTTATATTTCACGGTGCCTTACATCTTTGTGGGTATAAAGACAAATCTACATCAGACATTCAATTAATGCGCGCCAAAGAAAACCACTACATTCAACTTTATTTAAAACAACTTTCTTAAGGGAGTTTGAGGGATTCAATATTGAATTTGCATATACTAGATGTTGTATCTGCATATAAATGACTAGACCAATAAATACAAATATCGCTCGTCAATTCTACATGTATTTATTCTGTACACCCAAATGAAAACAAATAAATAAGTACCTATTTGATTTATTTACTTGTATCTTTTCCCACCAATCTTATATAAGTATTCCCGCTACTTGATTGTTAATGGCGCATAGTGGGGTCATTATTGTTTAAATACCCAATAGTATTTCCACTGGCTTTAGTACAATATTCACTTTTAGATTAAACACTTTAGTTGTCATATGCTATGATCTCTAAAGCATTAATAGAATTATTGCATAGAATAAATGACCCACGATATGCATGGCATTTGACACAATCAGGGTTTCTCTCCCAAACCCACCAATCATGCAATTAAACCTCACCGTTTTGTAGCGCTAATCCGAACAACAACTATACCCTCATCTATCCCATGCTATACAAATGTTTCACGTGGAACATACTATTTTGATTATATATTGTAGTATAAGGCCAATACAAACAACAAATAACTATGAACATATCAGTGAAGCAAGCATATCTATCTATATAGCTAGAATTGGAAATTAATGATAATAGACTTGTAAGGGAAATTGGTATGGCAGTATATACAACGAATAAAATAATCACTAAAATGTGACCGATAAAGGAATCCAAAATACACGACAAGTGTAAGAACAAGTGGATTACAAGGAATCAAATAGATTTAACTATTCACCCAAAGGCTTTGGCATAGCTAACATCTTTGGTAAATAGAAGTACAACATCACCATATAAGACTAAGTGAAAATGATGTTCCACGTGGAACACAATTAAAATATAGCAGCAAAAGAATCTAGGAGAAACAATTAAAGATCATATCGTGTTCCACGTGGAACCTATTAATAGATGGGGAGTTATAGAAGTTAAAGGAAACAAATCGGCAAAAAGCGATGTTCCACGTGGAACAAAGGCTTTTACAATATAATTATAGTAGAGTAGAGAAATACATCGTACACTAAACTATCTTTGCAACATGTTTTCAAAATACGATGTAATAGTAGTAGGAGCCGGACACGCAGGTTGTGAAGCGGCAGCAGCAGCAGCTAACTTGGGAAGTAAGGTGTTGCTCATAACCATGAATATGCAAACCATAGCACAAATGAGTTGTAATCCGGCCATGGGTGGTATAGCAAAAGGACAAATTGTTAGAGAAATAGATGCAATGGGCGGATATAGCGGTATTGTATCTGACCTTAGTACCATTCAATTTAAAATGCTTAATCTTAGTAAGGGTCCTGCAATGTGGAGTCCAAGAGCACAAAACGATAGAATGTTATTTGCTACCAAGTGGCGAGAGATGCTAGAACAAACCCCAAATGTAGACTTCTACCAAGACATGGTGAAAGAAATTATAATTAAAAAGGGGAAAGCTTGTGGGGTTATTACCGGATTAGGGCACGAGATAGAAGCCGAATCTGTAGTAGTGACAAGTGGGACTTTTTTAAATGGTATAATTCATATTGGAGAAAAACAGTTTGGGGGAGGTAGGGTTTCAGAAAAAGCGGCAACAGGTATTACCGAACAATTGGTTGAATATGGATTAAAAAGCGATAGATTAAAAACCGGTACACCACCTAGAGTTGATAGCAGAAGTTTAGATTATTCTAAAATGGAAGAACAAAAAGGAGATGATGATATTGTTGGATTCTCTTATTTAGATATTCCAAGAGTAGATGCTGCAAAACAAAGAAGCTGTTATATTACTTATACCAATACAACCGTTCATGATTTACTAAAAACAGGGTTTGATAGAAGTCCAATGTACCAAGGTAGAATTGAAGGAGTAGGTCCAAGATACTGCCCTAGCATAGAAGATAAAATAAATCGTTTTGCAGATAGAGATCGTCACCAAATATTTGTAGAGCCAGAAGGTTGGAACACTGTAGAAATATATGTGAATGGATTCTCTACTTCCTTACCAGAAGAAGTTCAGTATGCTGCAATGAAACAAATTCCTGGTTTTGAAAATGTAAAATTCTTCAGGCCTGGATATGCAATAGAATACGACTATTTTATGCCTACTCAACTAACCAATGCGTTAGAAACAAAAGCAATAAAAAATTTATTCTTTGCAGGTCAAATTAATGGTACAACGGGATATGAAGAGGCAGCCTGTCAAGGTCTGATGGCGGGAATTAATGCACACCAAAAAACTAAAAATTTAGAACCCTTTGTATTAAAAAGAAGTGACGCATATATTGGTGTACTCATTGACGACTTAATAAATAAAGGGACAGACGAACCTTATAGAATGTTTACAAGCAGAGCAGAATTTAGAACCTTATTACGACAAGATAATGCAGATTTAAGATTAACAGAAAAATCATATAACCTTGGATTGGCAAAAGAAAATCGTTTAAAGTTGGTACATCAAAAATTAAAAGAAGTTGATGAAATTAAAAACACTTTAAAAAATTATAATATATTACCAGAAGAAATTAATGGATATTTAGCAACCATTAATTCTGCTTCAATATCAGAAAAACAAAAAGCAGGTAAAATAATATTAAGGCCAAATGTTACTTTGAAAGAAATAATAAATGTAGTTCCAAGTTTACAATCTCAATTTGAAAAAATCTCAAATGAAAATATACTACAAGCAGAAATACAAATAAAGTATGAACATTATATAATAAAAGAAGAGGCTTTAGTAGAACAGATGAGTGATTTAGAGAACATGAAAATACCAGATGATTTCGATTATTCAAAATTATCAGCAATCTCAAAAGAGGCGATGCAAAAATTCCAAAAAATAAAACCAAACACATTAGGCCAGGCAAGTAGAATAAGTGGAGTTAATCCTAGTGATATACAAATTTTAATGGTTTATATGGGTAGATAAATAATGCAACCTGGTTGCATTATAAAGTTTTCCATTCATCATTTATTTTATAATTTTTAGAAATATCTAAGCTGTAATTATTAGCTTACAAATCTAAAATTATAATTATGAGAAAATTCAGACTATTAGTATTATGTATACTATTGTCCGGGATTATTAAAGCGCAAGAAACATTTCCTATAAATGGTATAGCAGACAATAGAAATACAAGCTATGCTTTTACAAATTGTACAATTGTTAAGGATGCGCAAACAATAATTCAAAACGGCACATTAATAATTCGTGAAGGTAACATAGTGAATATTGGAAAAGGCATTTCAATTCCAACTGAATCAGTAATTATAAACTGCAAAGGGAAATTTATTTATCCCTCTTTTATTGATGCATATTCTGATTATGGTATGCCACAAAAGCAGGTATCTGGCGGCATGAACAATATGGCCGACTATTTTAGAACACAACAAATTTCCACTAATCAAAAAGGTGCTTTTGGTTGGAATCAAGCTATTAAATCAGATGTAGATGCAGTAAATATTTTTACTGTTGATGATAGTAAAGCCAAACAATTGCGAGAAATTGGATTCGGCGCAGTAATTACTCATCAAAAAGATGGTATAATAAGAGGAACTGGCACAGCAGTTACACTAAATAATAAAAAGGAAAATTTAGTAATAATAAAAGAAAAAGTATGTGTAAACAATTCTTTCAATAAGGGAAGTTCATCACAAAACTATCCATCTTCTTTAATGGGTAGTACTGCTTTGTTAAGACAAAATTATAATGATGCAATATGGTACAAAAACAATAATAAGCCTACAGATAGAGAAGGGGTGAATTTAAATTTAAAACAGATTAATGAAAATTGGAATTTACCTCAAGTATTTGATCCAATAGAAAGAGGAATTGATTTATGGAATGTAGTGAGAGCAGATAGAATAGGTGACGAATTTGGCATTCAATATATAATAAAAGCAACTGGAAAAGAGTATCAAAGAATAAAGGAAGTAGCAGCAACAAAAGCTCCGTTGATACTTACCTTAAATTATCCTCAAGCTCAAGATGTTGAAGATCCAAATGATGCAAGATTAGTATCATTAGCTGATTTAAAAAATTGGGAATTAGCACCAACAAATGCTGGAGTAATTGAAAAAGCAGGTATTACATTTTGTATAAGTAGCGCAGAACTAAAAGACTATAGAAGTTTTCTATTAAATATTAAAAAGGCAATAGAAAATGGTTTATCAGAAAAAGCTGCTTTGGAAGGGTTAACCAAAAATCCCGCTCAATTGATGGGCATATATGATAAAGTAGGAAGTTTAGAAAATGGAAAAATGGCAAACTTTATTATTACCAATGGTCCAATATTTTCTGAGAAAACAAATATTTTACAGAATTGGATACAAGGAGAGAAATACGGAGTTAAAGATGAATTGTGGAATAATATAAATGGTACATATAATTTAACAATTAACAATGGAAATGAAAATACCAATTATATTTTACAAGTAAAAAATAATAATACTGCATATTTAATCAATAAAGATACATTCAATACCAAATTCAGTTATGATGGAAAATATGTAAAGATTATTTGTAACAGTAGTTTAAAGAAAACAGAATTAAAAGGAAAACAAAACACAATAACCACTTTTACACTAAGCGGATTTACCAATGAAAAAAGTTGGAATGGAAATGGAAAAGATTCATTAGGAAATATGATAACATGGACTGCATCATTAGAAAAGGAAGCAGCAAACGATCAAGATAGTATTAAGGCAAAAAGAAATATAAAATTAAGTAATACAATTTATCCCTTTACGGCTTTTGGGGTTACTGAAGATAAGATACCAAAATCAGAAAATATATTAATTAAGAATGCAACTGTATGGACAAGCGAAAAAGAGGGGATTTTGAAAGAAACGGATGTATTAATAAAAAATGGTAAAATTGTAAAGATTGCAAAAAATATAAATGATATAAATGCTAAAACTATTGATGCAACAGGAAAACATTTAACAGCGGGAATTATAGATGAACATTCGCATATAGCATGTGCATCAATAAATGAAGGTGGCCAAAGTGTTACATCTGAAGTAAGAATTCAAGACAATTTAAATCCAGATGATATAAACATTTATCGTCAATTAAGTGGAGGTGTAACAACATCTCATATATTACATGGATCGGCAAATACAATTGGTGGACAAACTCAATTAATTAAATTACGTTGGGGGGTAAATGATGAAGAATTAAAATTTAAGGGATCAGATCTATTTATAAAATTTGCATTAGGAGAGAATGTAAAAAGAACATCACAAGCATCGGGAAATACAAGATTTCCGGATACAAGAATGGGTGTAGAACAAGTCTTAATTGATGCATTTACAAGAGCTAAGGAATATGAGGCATCAATAAAAGAAGCAGAAGAAAAGAAAAAAGAGGGTATCAAAATAAATATTAGAAAAGATTTAGAATTAGATGCATTAGTAGAAATTATGAATCGTAAAAGATTTATTACTTGTCACAGTTATGTTGCAAGTGAAATACTAAGCACAATGCGAGTTGCTGAAAATTTTGGATTTAAAATAAATACTTTTACACATATATTAGAAGGGTATAAAGTAGCAGATAGAATGAAGGAGCATGGTGCAAGCGCTTCAACATTTTCTGATTGGTGGGCTTACAAAAACGAAGTTCAAGATGCAATTCCATATAATGCAGCTATAATGCATAAAGTTGGTATAAATGTTGCAATTAATTCAGATGATGCAGAAATGGCTAGAAGATTAAATCAGGAAGCAGCAAAAACAATAAGATACGGTGATATATCAGAAGAAGATGCGTTGAAAATGATTACAATTAATCCAGCAAAAATGTTACATGTAGAAGATAAAGTGGGTAGTATTAAAGAGGGTAAGGATGCAGATGTTGTAATATGGAATGATAATCCTTTATCTATTTATGCGATGTCATTGTATACAATAGTAGATGGTACAATTTATTTTGATAGAAATAAAGATGTACAATTAAGGAAAGATGTTAAAGAAGAAAGGAATAGAATAATTAATAAAATGATTGGTGAGAAAAAAACAGGTGGCATAACAATACCTGTTAGTCCAAGTTTTAGATACATAAATAATTGTTCTGATCATGATGAAAAATTAAGAATGTTAGATATTGAAATAGAAGGAATTAATTAATTGAAAAAATTACATCTAATGAAAAAAATAATAATTACTGCTTGGTTAATAATATTAAATAACATTTTAAATGCTCAAGAAACAATATATCCTGTACAACAACAAAATCAGTTAACTTTTATAATAAATGGTACTATTCATATAGGAAATGGAACCATTATAGAAAATGGTATTATTAAAATAAATAAAGGAAAGATTGAAGAGGTAGGAAAAAATATAGCAATACCAGCTGATGATGTACAGACATATGATGCAAAAGGAAAACATATTTATCCTGGTCTGATATTACCAATGAGCACATTGGGTTTACAAGAAATAGGTGGAATAAGAAGTATGCAGGATTTTAACGAATTAGGGGAATGGAATAGTAATATACGTTCAATATCTGCATATAATGCAGATTCAAAAATTATAAATACATTAAGATCAAATGGAATATTGCTTGCACATACTGCTCCCCAAGGAAGTTTGATTGGAGGTTTATCAACTATAGTACAATTAGATGCGTGGAATGAAGAAGATGCTGGCTATAAAAAAGATATTGGTATGAATTTTTATATGCCTAGTTTAATATCAAGACCAATTGGAAGGGGATATGGAATGGGAAATCAAAGTAATGAAGCAGGTAAAGAAGCATTAGAGAAAATAGAACAAGTAAAAGCATTTTTTAGAGAAGCAAAAGCTTATACAATAAACAATAATGGTAAGAAAAATATAAAATTAGAGGCAACAAAAACATTGTTTAATAAACAAGCAAAATTATATATACACTGTGATCAGGTGAAACAAATGCTAATTGCAATTGATTTTGTAAAAGAATTTAATTTTAACGTAGTAATTGTGGGGGGATCTGAAAGTTGGCAGATTGCAGATTTACTAAAACAAAATAATATTGCAGTAATATTAGGACAATTACATGAGTTACCTGAAGTTGAGGATGATAATATAGATCAACCATACAAATTGCCTAGTATTTTACAAAAAGCAGGAGTATTATTTTGTATAAATGATGATGATTCTCAAAATAGGGGAAGAAATTTATCTTATAATGCAGGAACAGCTGTTGCTTATGGTTTGGGTAAAGAAGAAGCATTAAGTACAATAACATTAAATACAGCTAAAATATTAGGAATTGAAGATAGAACTGGATCAATTGAAACAGGAAAAGATGCTAATATAATAATTGCGGATAATGATGTATTAGATATGAGAAATAGCATAATATCTAAGGCATGGATTCAGGGTAGAGATATTAATTTAAAAGATAAACATAAACAATTATACGAGAGATATAAATATAAATATGGAATAAAATAAAAAAAGTGAACCCTCCTAATAAATGGAGGGTTTTTTATGGGTATTTATTAACTTAGCTATATGGGAAAAAAATTATTCTTATTAGATGCAATGGCGCTAATTTATAGAGCGTATTATGGTTTAATTAGAAATCCAAGAGTAACCACAAAAGGATTAAATACAAATGCACAATTTGGATTTACCAGTACATTATATGATTTAATTAATAAAGAAAAGCCAACTCACATAGCTGTATGTTTTGATACACATGCACCTACTGAAAGACATACTGATTTTGAAGAATACAAAGCAAATAGACAAGCAGCACCAGAAGATTTAATAATATCAATACCATATATACAAGATATTATTAGAGGTTTTAATATACCCGTAATTGAATATGATGGATATGAAGCTGATGATATTATTGGAACATTGGCATGGCAAGCAGCTGAAATAGGCTATGATGTTTATATGGTAACACCTGATAAAGATTATGGTCAATTATTGGTAAAGCCTTCAATATATATATATAAACCACCTTTTATGGGAGGTGCAGAAGAAATATTAACAGCAGATAAAGTTTGTAATAAATGGGGAATTCAAAGAATAGAACAAGTGGTAGATATGTTGGGTTTAATGGGAGATGCTGTAGATAATATACCCGGTATACCTGGAATTGGAGAAAAAACTGCAGCAAAATTGTTGAAGGAATATGATACCCTAGAAAATGTATTAGCAAATGCTGATGGTATTAAAGGAGCGATGGGAGAAAAAATAAGAAATGGAAGGGAATCAGCAATAATCAGTAAAAAATTAGCGAAAATTATAACAGACGTTCCAGTAATATTTGAAGAAGATAACTATAAATTAAAAGAAGTAAATAAAGAAGTATTATCAGTCTTATTTGCAGAATTAGAATTTAAAACTTTAGGAAAAAGAATATTAGGTGAAGCATTTAATCCTTATCAAAATGATAAGAATAATATTCAGATAGATTTATTTGGTAATAAAATCGAAATAAAAGAAACAGTAAGTATTGATAAAAACGAAAATGAAAAAGAAGTAATAGTATTAAAAAATATAGAAAATACAAAACATTCATACAAATTGATTGAAGGAAATGAAGCGATAGAAAAATTAATTGAGGAATTACAACAACATAAAGAAATATGTTTTGATACAGAAACAACGGGCATAGATGCAAATAATGTAGAAATTGTAGGCATGAGTTTTTCTTATGAAGAACATTACGGATACTATATTCCTTTTAAAGAAAACCAATTAGAAACAAAAAAAATATTGGAATTATTTATACCATTATTTAACAATGAAGATAAATTATGGATTGGTCAGAATATAAAATATGATATATTGGTATTGAAATGGTATGGTATAGAAATAAAGGGAGAATTGTTTGATACAATGTTAGCGCATTATGTAATAGATCCTGAAGGAAGAAGAAGTATGGATTTATTAAGTGTACAATACCTTGAATATGAACCTGTTTCAATAGAAACGCTGATTGGAAAAAAAGGAAAAAATCAAGGCAATATGCGAGATGTTGACTTAGAAACAATAAAAGAGTATGCAGCAGAAGATGCTGATATTACATTACAACTGAAAAAAATATTTGCAAAAACATTAATAGAAAAAAATGTAGAAAAAGTTTTTAAAAACATAGAGAATCCTTTAGTGAAAGTATTAGCAGATATGGAATTTGAAGGGATTAAAATAGATATTTCATTTTTAAAAGAATATAGTGATGTTTTAGAAAAAGAGGCAAGAATTTATGAACAAAATGTATATGATAAAGCTGGAGTAAAATTTAATTTAGCATCTCCAAAACAATTGGGTGAAGTTTTATTTGAAAAATTAAAAATAGATCCTAAAGCAAAAAAAACAAAAACAGGTCAATATGCAACTGGAGAAGATGTATTATTAAAACTAGCAGCTGAACATAAAATAGTGGATGATATATTAGCATTTAGAGAGCTAACTAAATTAAAATCTACGTATATAGATGCGTTACCATTATTAATAAATCCAAAAACAGGAAGAATACATACAAGTTACGCACAAGCAGTAGCTGTAACTGGAAGATTAAGTAGTAATAATCCTAATTTACAAAATATACCAGTAAGAACAGAAAGAGGTAGAGAAATAAGAAAAGCTTTTATACCAAGATCTGAAGATAGGATATTATTAAGCGCAGATTATTCACAAATAGAACTAAGAATAGTAGCGGCAATAAGTGGTGATCCAAATATGTGCGAAGCTTTTAAAAAGAAGAAAGATATTCATACTGCTACAGCTGCTAAAATATATGGAGTTGAAGAAAGTGAAGTAACAAAAGAAATGAGGTATAAAGCTAAAAGTGTAAATTTTGGAATAATATATGGACAGGGAGCATTTGGATTATCAGAAAATTTAGGAATAACAAGAAATGAGGCAAAAGAAATTATAGATAATTATAAAAAAGAATTTCCAAATATTCAAGAATATATGGATAATCAAATAAATTTTGCAAAAGAACATGAGTATGTAGAAACATTAATGGGTAGAAAAAGATATTTAAAGGATATAAATAGCAGTAATTTTACAGTAAGAGGTTATGCTGAGAGAAATGCGATAAATTCACCAATACAAGGTACTGCAGCAGATATGATAAAACTAGCTATGATAAAAATACATAGTGAGATGAAAAAAGGGGAATGGAAATCGAAAATGATTTTACAAGTACATGATGAATTGATATTTGATACAGTTATTGAGGAAGCTGAAAAATTAGAAGAATTGATAATAAATTGTATGGTGAATGCTTTACCGCTTCCGAACAATGTACCTGTTGAAGCAGAAGTTGGAAAAGGAAAAAATTGGCTAGAAGCACATTAAATTAATAATATGTATTTATTTTTTAGAATATTTTTTAAAATTAGCAGTAAATATTATTTTATTGTAACAATAGCATTTTTGTTATTTTATATAATTTATAAAAACAGATTGAAATTTAAAAAAATACAACTTAAATTTCCTGATAAAAAAGATTATATAAGAGAAGCATTGTATTCACTTTTAACAATGATAATTTTTACCATCATTATTATTGGATTAAATTCAAAACCAATTGTTGATCATACAAATAGATACTTAAATATTGATGAAAATGGAAAAATATATTATTATTTAGTATTTATAATTATGTTTTTTATGCATGATTTATATTTCTATATTTTACATAGAATTATGCATCATCCTAAAATATTTAAAATAATACATTTAGTACATCATCAATCAACGAACCCATCTCCTTGGGCTGCATATGCATTTCATCCTTTAGAAGCAATTATAGAACAAGGTATTATAATAGTCTTTTATTTTACGATACCAATACATATTTCACACATAATCATATTTTTTGGATTTTCCATAATATACAATGTATATGGTCATTTGGGGTTTGAACTATATCCTAAAGGTTTTAATAGAACTATAATTGGCAAATGGGTAAATACATCAGTTTGTCATAATCAACATCATCAATATTTCAGGGGTAATTACGGATTATATACACTTATTTGGGATAGGATGTTTGGAACAATTAGAATTGATTATGATAATAAGTTTGAGGAAGTTAAAAACAGATAGTTATTTCTTTTTAAATATTGGGACAGTACTACAAGGTTCACCATACATAATACTTTTAATATAGGGTAATAAAATACTTGTAATTGTTATATATGCAGATGCTGGTATAGGAAAATCACCACAACCTTTTACAACAACACGTTTGTCAGAAAAATCAATAGGATTAATTTGTTCAATTTTTTTGAGTAGTAATTTTTCATAGGCAGATTCTATAGTTCCAAAAAAGAAACCCTTAGAAATATCTTTAATAGTAGAAACTACTAACATGTTTGCCCACATTGGAATAATAGCATCAGTTGAACAAAAAATGGTAACATATTTATTTAGAAAAACAGTAGTGTCTAAATTTTGTAGGGCTAAACGAAAATCTTTTTCCTTTAAAATTAAACCCATGAAAAGATAATCATGAAAATCAAAAGCTATGATATCATGACTGCTTGGGTAAAAATCAGCTAAATCAATTGTAATTAATCCACTTTCAGAAACTTTATTTGTAAGAATATCCATAAAAAATAATTAGAACAAAGTTAATAATTTAAAACAAAAAAAAAGCCCGGAACATCCGGGCTTATATAGGTAAAAATAAAGATTAATAAAAAGTTGATCGATAATCTTTTATAGTAGCTCCTTTTCTTAAGGATTCAACACTACGATAAATATTCATTTTCCTTGACTGTAATAAATTATCTAATACAGCTGAAAGCGTCATTGTTGATGGCACAGCAGCAACAGATAATCCTTGAACGGCAAAAACACCAGTTGCACCAGCAATTGGTGTACTAACTTTATTACTCAAAGATTTATTAAATGCGGCTCCTATAACTTTAGGTTCACTACCTAAACCATTAATAAAATTAGCACTAAAAGATAAACTATCTGCTTTAGTAATAGAAAATCCTGTAGAAGATGCAATTTCGTTAATTGAAGCACCTTTAATTTTTGATTCAATAATTAATTTAGCTTTCTTTTCATTTCTAACAATACCTTCAACTGTTGGTCGAGCTTCAGCAACACTTAACAATCCTGCTTTATTAATAGCAGATATATTTGCAACAATAATTTGATCCCCTACTTCTGTTGGTTCAGAAATTGCACCATCACTTTTTTCATAAATCCAACGAACTAAAGATCTAGTATTACCAATAGTATTAATGGTAAAATCATTCGCTTTAATATCATTTGCTACTAAAAGAGGTAAATTTTTGGATTTAGCATTATTGCTGAATTCTTTAGCATTTTTACTTTCAGCAACAAATTGAGCGGCAGCAGTAGTAGCATTACTAATAGTTTCATTACTTGGTAAAATTGGTTTGGCTAAATAAGCTATCTTATATGCAGGGTTTAAGTTCTTGTGACCTAAGACTTCTACAACATGATAACCAAAATCTGTTTTAACAACACCCTTAGTACCAACAGCATTATCAAAAGCATAATCATTAAAAGGGATAACCATTTGACCTTGAGAAAAATAATCATAAACTCCACCTTTAGCTTTACTACCAGGATCATCAGAATAAGTATTAACTAAATTAGCGAAATTAGCACCAGATTTAATCGCTTTGTCTATACTATCAGCAAGAGCTTTTCCAACAGAGTCTGGACGAATTTGTTGACCAGATCGAGGATCAACAGTTGCAATTAAAATATGACGAACACTTGCACTATCAGCCCATTGTTTTATACCAATCATTTTGGCTAAAACATAATTATTACCATCTATATAAGGACCGAAAATTTTACCAACTGAAGTTCTCACAATAGAATCTTTCAAAGACATTTGCATTTTAGCTTTACCAAAATAACTGTCATAAAATGCTAATTCAGAACCTACTTTACCAATATAAGCTTTTGCATCACTAGTAGATTCAAATTCAGAAGCTAAATCCATTAATTGACTTAATGCATTAGCTGAATCACTGGTAGATGCTCCAGCATAAAAACTTACGTATGAAATAGATCTTGTTTCTTCTGTTTTTTCGAATTCAACAGCATGCTTTTTTACATATTTTGCTATATCATCGTCAGAAACTTTTGCTAATGTGTCAGTAATAGAACTATATGGAATATAAACAAAATTAATAGAAGCCATAGAATTGTTATCGGCTAGTTGTTTATCTACAATCCATTTAGGAATATAAGCTGATTGAATTAATAGGTTTTGGTATTTATTTCTTTTACCATTTTCTATAGCTGGTTCAATATAACCAGAAGTAATCATTTTAATTTGTTCTGCGTTTTTGCTTTTTTTAATCTGAGCAAAAGCACGTTTTGCATCTTCAACTTTAAATACACCAGTATTAGGATCAGTGAATTCTTGACGTAATGGAGAATTTTGTCCAAATAATATATCATTCAATTCTTTAGCAGAAACAGTAATGCCTAATTTTTCAAATTCTTGGGTTAGAACAGCTTTTTCAATTTCTTGGTTCCACACATTACCAATAAGCTGATCTCTTGTTGCTCCCTGACTAGCATACATTGCTTCAGCATTTTTAAGTTTTTCTTCAAAATCACCACGTTGTATTTCTACACCATTAACTTTTGAAATTACAGAAGAATTAGAAAAGGCTGAGCCACCTCTTTTAGCACCATCTTGTAAAATAAAGGCAATTAAAGCTAGAGCAATAATTACAAAAATGATCCAAGTGCCTCTGTCGCGAATACTTTGAATTACAGACATATAAGATAGATTAAAAAATGAATTCCCATAGTTTAAAGGGAGAGCAAAAATAAGGTAAAAAACAATGATAAATTATACACATTTATATGTGAATAGAGATAAAAAAGGGTGGAGAAATAACAAAAAGCAAAAAAAAATTGTTAGAAAAGCGAGAATAAATATTTATTATATTAAATTTTAATTATATATAAATGAAAATTTGAATAATTTATACCTGTTAATGCACAGTTTATAAGATGTTAAAAGCAAAAAATTAAAAAAGTGAATAAAGGAATACAGTAATGTTGAAAAGAGTAAAAATTGATTGGCAGGTATAAATTAACATGTGAATAGGATATTAAAAAGTAGTGAATAACCTAAAAAAGTATTGTATTTAGTAATGTTGATAAATAAGTTATACCGATATTAACAGTCGTAATAATAATAGTTGTTTTTATATAAATGTATTAGTATTTAATATTACAAAAGATATTCACAACAACTAAAATTTTAAAAAATAAACTTTTGGAAAGTGATTTAAAAATCAATCACTTTGCTGAACAAACAAATTAAATGAAAACAACTCCAAATAAAAATTTTTTCCGGCTTCGCCGGTTATCAATTAATATTCATGACATTTTTCATTTCATTTTAATTCAACATTTTATCTGTTTAAATCAAACCCTAAAAATCAAATATAAATATAGGATTTACGATTTCTAAAATCTACTTAGCAAATAAACATCATCGAGCAATAAACATCACAATGAAAAGAGTTTTAGTAATAATATTAGCATTTTACTCAATAGCAAATGCTCAAGCTTATCAAAAATTTCACCAAAAGGCAATATTGGTAGATTCACACAATGATTTGTTAACTGCATCGATTGAGAAAAATGTGCAAATAGACCAAAATTTACTTGGTAAAACACATAGTGATATTGGTAGATTAATAAAAGCAGGAGTAGATGTACAAATATTTTCAATCTGGTGTGATGGAGATAAAAAAGATCCATTTGCATGGGCAAACCGAGAGATGGACAGTTTGGATGCTGCAATTGCAAGAAATCCTGAAAAAATTATAAAAGTAAATAATCTTGTAGATTTAAAAGCAGCAATAAAGCAACACAAGTTAGCCGCTATGTTTGGTGTAGAAGGCGGACACATGATTGAAAATGATCTAGACAAAATAAATCGATTTTATGAAAGGGGTGCCCGTTATTTAACATTAACTTGGAATAACTCAACAGAATGGGCAAGTTCTGCAATGGATGAAAACAATCATAAAATAATAGGGTTAACTGCATTTGGAAAACAAGTAATTGAAAGAATGAATAAGTTGGGAATGTTAATCGACTTAAGTCATGTAGGAGAAGAAACATATAAAGACGCAATTAAAATAAGTACTAAACCAGTGATAGTTTCACATAGTAATGTATACGCTCTTTGTCCGGTACCCCGAAATTTAAAAGACGACCAAATAGACGCCATTAAAAAAAACGGTGGTGTGATACAGTTGAATTTTTATGCTGGATTTGTAGACAGTGCATTTAAAAATAGGGAACAGGCTTTTATGGAAAAGTACCAAACAGAAATAAATCAATTGGTTCAAAAAGGAATGCAAAAGGAATATGCGATGAATAGTATTGTAGAAAAATACCAAGAAGAAGCAAATGCTATTCGTCCACCATTAAGTTTGTTAATGGATCATTTAGATTATATCGTTCAAAGAATTGGCGTTGATTATGTTGGAATGGGATCGGATTTTGATGGTATAACATCTACCCCTCAACAGTTAGATGATGTAATGGCATACCCACTAATTACAAAATCATTAATAGAAAAAGGATACAGTAAAAGAGCAATTAAAAAAATATTGGGAGGCAATTTTTTAAGGGTATTAAAAGCCAATCAGCAGCATGAGAAAAACAAATGAAAACAAACTAATTTTAAATTGAAAAGTACAGTAGCAATTAATATATAAATTAAAAAACAACCGATGAATAAACTAAGCCTTAGTATTATATTTTTTCTAACGGCAATATTAACAAACGCACAACCAACGCAAAAGCCCCCCTTACATGGTAAAAACTGGATGGCAATTACAGGAAAGCCATTAGCTGCAACAGCAGGGTCAATTATTTTTCAACAAGGTGGTAATGCAGTAGATGCGGCATGTGCAATGTTAGCTGCAACATGTACAATGTGGGATGTATTGAGTTGGGGAGGAGAAACACAGGCAATAATATACAATCCTAAAACAGGAAAAGTAATTGGTATAAATGCATTGGGAGTGGCTCCTACAGGTGCAACGCCCGGTTTTTTTAAAGACAGGGGCTACCAATTTCCCCCAGAATTTGGCCCGTTAGCAGCGGTAACACCAGGAACGCCAGGCGGAATTTGCCACATGTTGGCCGAATATGGTACAATGAGCTTGAAGCAGGTGTTGGCACCCGCAATGCAATTAGCGGCAGGATATCCGATTGAAGCACAAACAGCCAATAGCATCGAAAGAGGAAAAGACAAAATCAAACAATGGCCATATAGTAAAAAAGTATTGTTAACACATCCGGGCGAAAAAAGAGAAGCCCCCGAAGCAGGAGAAATATTTATTCAAAAAGACTTATTGAATACACTTAGTAAAATGGTTGAAGCCGAGCAAACGGCATTAAAAAAGAAACTATCACGTAAACAGGCGATACAAGCTGCCTACGATCGTTTTTATAAAGGAGATATAGCAGATGAATTGGTGAGAGGTGCACAAGAGCAGGGCGGATTAATTACTAAGGCAGATTTGGCCAATTGGAAAGTTAAGGAAGAAGATCCAATGCATGTAAATTACAAGGGAGTAGAAGTGTATAAACTTTCTCAGTGGACGCAAGGCCCCGCATTATTACAATCGTTGAATATTTTAGAAAATTTTGACTTAAAATCGATGGGCTATAATACACCTGCATACATTAATACAGTCTATCAAAGTATGAGTTTGGCATTTGCAGACAGAGATTTTTATTATGGCGATCCAGCCTATGCGCCAGCACATCAACCCATGAAAGGCCTATTGAGTAAAGAATACGCCAAACAACGAGCACAATTAATAGATCCACTTAAAAATAATACTGCAATTGCCCCAGGCAATCCATATCCTTTTGAGGGAACGATAAATCCTTTTGAGGAGTTATTAAAAAAAAGCGCATTAGAGGCCGACTCAACACAAAAGAGAAATTTTGTACCTGCACATGACAGCACGACAACGGCGATGTTAGCGCAGGAACAATATATGGACAGACTATGGAGAGGAACAACCAGTGTAGAAGCTGCGGATGCCGAAGGTTGGGTTGTATCCATAACGCCAAGTGGCGGATGGCTACCCGCTTGCATAGCGGGTAATACAGGAGTAGGAATGAGTCAAAGAATGCAAAGTTTTGTACTAGACAGTACCATCAATCCTTTTAATGTTGTAGCCCCCGGAAAACGTCCAAGGGTTACACTAACGCCCTCTATGGCATTGAAAGACGGCAAACCATATCTATCTTTTGCGGTGCAGGGAGGAGATACACAAGACCAAAACCTATTACAATTTTTCTTAAACATGTATGATTTTAACATGACGGTTCAGCAGGCATGCGAAGCAGCAAATATTAACAGCAACCAGCTTTGGTTGTCGCTCGGAGGCACCAAACTTAGCGATAGAAAGCCAAGGGCTGGCGATATATTGATTTCCAATAAAACGCCTGAAACCACTAAAGAAGCATTGAAGAAAATGGGATATAAAATAAGCGTAGGGGATAGAACCAGCGGACCCATTAACGCCATTTATTTGGATAGAAAACATGGTAGTATTTGGGGAGGATCATCAAATAATGGAGAAGATTATGGAATAGGTTGGTAAAGCAGGATGAAAATTTTGCACCAAACAAATTAATAATAAATTATATAATACAGTTAAAAAAGGCAAAAAACACGTGTAAATACGCTTGTTTACTGCTTTAAAACACAATATTTTAGCAAACAAAACAAAAAACTAAATCGATTAGTAAAAAAATACTAAAAAAATTAGCGTTTTTAATAAAAAGTATGTAGTTTTACATCACTATACAAATTGACCCATAAATTCTAACGAACATGAGTAATGCGGAAAAGCTAAAAGCACTAAAATTAACGATCGACAAAATAGACAAAGACTACGGAAAAGGTAGTGTAATGATGATGAACGAGAAAAGTTCAATGCCGATAGAAGTAATATCTACAGGATCTATTGGATTAGATACGGCATTGGGAGTTGGTGGATTGCCAAAAGGAAGGATTGTTGAAATATACGGACCAGAATCATCTGGTAAAACAACAGTTGCTATACATGTAATAGCAGAGGCGCAAAAAAAAGGAGGCATGTGTGCTATAATAGATGCAGAACATGCTTTTGATAGTGTATATGCCCAAAAACTAGGGGTAGATGTAGATAATTTATTAATATCTCAACCCGATTATGGCGAGCAGGCATTAGAAATAGCCGATAGATTAATACTTTCTGGCGCCATTGATGTAGTGGTAATTGACTCGGTTGCGGCATTGGTGCCCAAGAGCGAATTAGAAGGAGAAATGGGCGACAGTAAAATGGGATTGCATGCGCGTTTGATGAGTCAGGCATTGCGTAAGCTAACAGCAACGATAAATAAAACAGGAACCATTTGTATATTCATTAACCAATTGAGAGAAAAAATTGGCGTAATGTTCGGAAACCCAGAAACAACAACGGGTGGAAATGCGTTAAAGTTCTATGCATCTGTAAGATTAGATATTAGAAGAATGACGCAAATTAAAGATGGTGATGAAGCCATAGGAAATAGGGTAAAAGTAAAAGTGGTTAAAAATAAAGTAGCACCACCTTTTAGAGCAGCAGAATTTGATTTAGTATTTGGAGAGGGAATTAGTAAAGTAGGTGAAATTATTGATATGGGTGTTGAATTGGGTATTGTACAAAAAAGTGGAAGCTGGTTTAGTTATAATTCCAATAAATTAGGACAAGGTAGAGAAGCTGTAAAAACTTTAATGCACGATAATCCGGAGTTAGCCAATGAAATAGAAGCAAAAATCAGGGCAAAAATTGCCGCAGATTTGTTACCGGAAGAAAATGAGATGGAAGAAGAAGAAAAAGTAGAAAAGCCAGAAAAAGCAGAAAAGCCAAGTAAAGCTGAAAAAGCAGAAAAAAAATAGTTTTTTAGATGGGTTAGTTAGTAGTAGTAAACATTACCCCGGTTGTAGTAGGCCGGGGTTATTTGTTTTTTAGGCTTTCTATTCATCACCTCCAAAAATCAATTCACAATAACATCTTAACCAAATGTACCAACCGTTTTTCAGGATTATAGCTAATTAAACCAATTAAAAACTACTGTGTTACCTTTGTTTTTAACTCATTCCGTCCCCAGTCTGCCATCACTTCTATGATAGGTAAAACCGATTTTCCGTAATCTGTTAACAAATATTCTACCCTAGGTGGTATTTCGGCAAAAATAATCCGTTCAATCAATTTGTCTTCTTCCATTTCTCGCAATTGATTAACCAACATTTGTTTCGAAATATCAGGAATAACTTTTTGTAAAAGACTAAAACGATTCTTACCGTTATTTATTAAATAAAATACTACCGGTTTCCATTTCCCACCAATTTTATTCATACAACTTGTCACAGGACAATTATTGGGATTAAAATCTTTGTTTTTACGCATATTATTGATGGTCTATAATTTAGTACTATGCAATATATTATTGACTAATAAGTAAAAATAGACAAATATAATAATTTTGTTCAATCAAAAAATTGATTAAAAATGAGTGAATTAAAAAAAATGGTAGCAACATTGTATAATGAGTGCTTAACAGTAAATGAAACAACCAATACCAGCGAATTATTAGACAATCTATTTGCTGATGATTTCCAATCAATCAACGCAAAAGAAACAAAAGGAAAACCACAACTTATTGGTCAAATTGCCGGATTTTGGAAAATGATGCCGGATATGAAATGGGAAATTAAAGACATGATTCAAGAAGGCAATCAAGTGGTTGTAAGAAGTGAATTTTCTGCTTCTCCAAATGGCAACTTCATGGGGATGGAATTAGACGGCACAAAATCTTTCAAAACAATGGCAATAGATATACATACTATTGAAAATGGAAAAATTAAAACCGTTTACCACATCGAAGAATGGACAACTGCAATTGCGCAATTAAAGGCCTAAATTCAAAAGAGATATTTATAGCATTGTTGGACAAAAAATCTTGCAATGCTGTATTTTTGGGTCTTACTATATTGTTAATTCGTTTTCAATAATAATATCATATTTATTTAATAAACCCGCAATACCAAACACAGAAAATTTTGCCTTTTTAATTTTATTTTCTGAAGGATCTATAACATAATTATTGGCCTTTCTAAAATCGGTTTTTTCTAAGTTAGCTCGAAAAAATACAGTACCAGTTAAATCACAGTTATTAAATACGGCAGCAGATAAGTTACATTCGGTAAAATCAACTTCTTTCATCTCCGAATTATTGAATATAGTTTTTTTTATAGTGGTTTTATAAAAAGAGGAGTGATTAAGTGTGCAGTTATTAAATGTAAAAGAAAGCCCAAATTCGTTGCAATCATTAAAAAGAAGCCCCAACATTTTACAATCTATAAAAACAACCTGTTGAAAAGCGGTTTTAACTAATTGCGCCATACTTAAATTACAAGCGTTAAAAGTACAATTCGAGAAAACAAAGCCAGCAATTGCTGCTTTACTCCAGTCGCAATTATTAAAAATGCAGTTTTCGTATTCGCCCTTATCAAGCGGTGTGTCTAAAAAAGTAATTTTATTGAATGTTTGATCTTCAATATAAACGAGCTCCATAAAATAAAGTGTTTTTAATCATTAGATAAATCTTCCAAAATAATTCAAAATAAAATCCCATAAACCATAAGCAGCAATCCACACAACAAATATTATTGATTGGAGCACAGTTTTCTTAATTAAATACCATCTTTAATTATAAAAACATCAACATAAAATAAAAATAGCGAGACTTTTTTATTAATCTCTTAAAAAAATCCCCGAAATTGAAGTTTAGAATAAAACTGCCCCCGTCCATTGATCTATCTTATTATAAAACCAATTATTAGAGCCACAATTTGGTTGTTTTGCAAAAAACTAATCGTATTAAACAAGGCTGCGTTTCGCCAAAAGGGACCATTGCTTATAGTGGCCAATCATCCCAATTCTTTTTTAGATGCAGTGCTAATAGGTGCATTTTTTAATGAAGACGTACATTTTTTAGCCAGAGGAGATGCTTTTAAAAATAAAGGGCATCGTTTTTTATTGAAACTATTGCACATGATACCTATTTATAGGTTAAGAGAGGGCAAAGAAAATCTTCACTTAAATGAATATGCATTTTATGAAAGCAAAAGAATATTAGAAAAGGGGGGAATTGTGCTGATTTTTATTGAAGGAATATGTTTGAATACCAATGAAATTCAACCATTTAAAAAAGGAGCCGCGCGGATAGCCAGTAGAGCTAAACCGCCCACTCCCCTAAAAATTTTACCGATAGGTTTGGCGTATAATTCATTTGTTAATTTTGGTAAGACGGTAATAATACATGCAGCTGATTCGATTGTAGTAGATGAGTTATTCCCGTATGAGGAAGAACCCAGAAACTATGTTTATTTTAATCAAGTGCTGAAAAATATCTTAACAAAACTGGTTATAGAACCAACAGCCAACCAGCCGTTTAAAAATAAGTTAATTGCAATAATTGGTAATTTAGGTAAGCTTATGCATTACCCATATTATTGGATCGTAAAAAAGTATGTAAGAATAAAAACAAACAATACTGTTTTCTATGATTCGGTACTATTTGGCGTATTAATGTTTACCTATCCGTTGTATTTACTAATGTTGTTAATGGTATTGAGTTGTTTGCATATATCTGTACCAATTATTGTAATGGTACTTTTTGTACATATTATATCAGCTAAAGTTGCTGTATTAAGCAGTACGGGAAACAATTAAATAATGAACAATACGTATAGTATCTAATAACAATATATCTTTGTAACTAATAATATTTCCTATATAAAAAAACCACCACCAGGTGGTTTTTTTATATAGGAAAGTAAAAGACATTCACCAATAAAAGCTATGAGTTAATAAAAAATAGTTTGATAAAAAAAGCAAAGATATTTATGCAACACACACAATGCATTTTAATAAGAACACTCCTATTGCTAATACTTTTAGCCAATATATACTGCATAAAAATTTCAGCACAAAAACCACCAGTCCAGCGCGGCGCATTAACAAAAAGCGCTATTGGTTATTTTACTTGGAATACCGAATTGTGTACAAATAAAGGAACATACAACACGCAACAGTTTACGAAAGTGCAATTACAAAACACATATGAATTGTGCTATGCATACAATGGTATTTTATTAGAAGAAGATGGGGTGGTACTGAAAAAAGAAAATCTACCTAAATTAGACCTTAATAAATTAACAGCCGAGTACCAGCAAAAACTAACAATGTTTACCCAAATGGAGGTGGTAAATACACCCTATTGGCAAAACATACAACAACAAAAAATTAAAGAATTAACAGACGAATACGATTTAAAACGCCTTACCCTTTTATCATACAACAACAGTGCTGTTTTATTGGACAATAGGTTTTCAAGTATTTGTCCGGATATAATTAAAGTGCTCAACACTAAAGACACAGCAGCATTAATGCAATTTTGGAAGGCTTTTTCTGAAAAAGAAAGCACAAAAAACGGATCTCCACAAGAATATATGCGCAGATTTTATGAAAAATACCATTCAGCCGATAGAGTTGCCTACGCTAAAATAGAACTTACGGCCTACGGATGGTGGAATGCGGTAAATGATCAATTAGTACATATTACCATCGATAATAAAATGATTAAACAGTTTAATCAATTATTTATAAAAAAAATAAGTAAGTGTGACGAGCCGTAGCTAATAGTTATTTTTTCCCTTTAACAACGTACCTTTCCTTTTAAACCAAAACAATTAAATTATGCGTTGGCTTGGAAACAGAGAAAGTGAAAATGTAGAAGACAATAGAGGTGGAGGTGGTGTAGGAGGATTTGCATTAAAGGGAGGAGTGGGCACCATTATTATTGCGCTTATTTACGTTTTTTTAGGCGGTAATCCGCAAGATGTAGTGAACCAGGTAATAGCACCTCAGCAAACTAAATCGATAACTCGACCCGCCGATGAGGAACGATTGGCTTCTTTTACAAAGGTAGTATTGGCACTTACCGAAGACGTATGGGATTCTATTTATGCGGCCAATGAAGACCGTTATGTAAAACCCAAACTGGAGCTGTTTACCGACCAAACCCAATCTGGCTGTGGTTTTGCTAGTGCGGCTACTGGTCCTTTTTATTGTCCAGCAGATCAAAAAGTATATATCGACCTATCGTTTTTTAAAGAACTAACCGAAAAATTTCAAGCACCTGGTGAATTTGCAATGACTTATGTTATTGCGCATGAAGTGGGTCACCACATCCAACAGTTAAATGGTACTTCTGCAAAAATGCAAGAAATGCGCAATCACCTTAGCGAAAAGGAATACAACAAAGAATCGGTTAAATTAGAGCTTCAAGCCGATTTTTTAGCTGGAGTTTGGGCACACCACGCCAATAAATTAAGAAAGATATTAGAAGAAGGAGATATTGAATCGGCGTTGAATGCAGCTAATGCAATTGGCGACGATCGATTGCAGCAACAAAGCACTGGTAACATAGTACCCGATGCGTTTACGCACGGAACATCAAAACAAAGAATGTACTGGTTTAAAAAAGGTTTTGATACCGGCGATATTACCCAGGGAGACACATTTCAATCACTCAATCAATAATTTACACATCATGCGAAAACGAATCATCACCATATTTTTACTATCAGTAATAAAAGTTTCGGCACAAGACACGGTTTCTTTTAAAGATATTTCGGCGGCAGCCAAATTATTTGACGTACAGTTTACAACACAAGAACTAGATACCATGTATAATGGTTTAAAAGAAAATGTGTTGTTGTATAAAATGATGCACCAACAGCATATTAACAATGATGTACCGATGAGTATGGTACAAAATCCGGTATTACCTGGTATGGTATTTGCTGAAAAACAATTGCCTATAAAGTGGCCAGCCGTAAAAGCGAACATGCCAGTGAATAAAAACGATTTGGCTTTTTATTCGATAGCGGAATTAGCTGCACTAATTCAAGCTAAAAAAATAAGTTCGGTAGCGCTCACCCAATTTTTTATAGACCGATTAAAAAAATTTGCCGATACACTGCAATGCGTAATTTCATTAACAGAAGATATTGCAATGCAAGAAGCGAAGCAAGCCGATGCGGAAATTGCTGCCGGAAAATATAGGGGCTTGTTACATGGAATACCCTATGGTTTAAAAGATTTATTTGCAGTAAAAGGAACAAAAACAACTTGGGGAGCAGCACCCTATAAAGACCAGGTAATAGAAACCAATGCTTACGTATACACACAATTAAAAGCAGCGGGGGCGGTATTGGTAGCCAAATTAACGTTGGGCGCTTTAGCTATGGACGATTATTGGTTTGGTGGAAGAACAAAAAATCCGTGGAATCTTACCCAGGGCTCCTCCGGCTCATCGGCCGGTTCGGCAGCAGCAACAGTGGCAGGGCTGGTGCCCTTTGCCATTGGTACAGAAACATGGGGCTCAATCATATCACCCTCTTCAACATGTGGTGCAACAGGATTAAGGCCCACTTTTGGAAGTATAAGTCGATCTGGTGCTATGGCGCTTAGTTGGAGCCTAGATAAAGTTGGTCCAATTTGCCGATCAGCAGATGATGCCGCCATTGTATTTAATTATTTACATGGTACAGACGGGCAAGACGCATCGGCCGTAAATAAGCCATTTAATTACCAACCCAAGGGTGATGTTAAAAAACTTAAAATAGGCTATGCTATAAATTATTTTGATAAAATAACAGATACCTCAAGAAACGAATGGAAGGTAATAGAAACATTCAAGAAAATGGGTGTAACCCTTGTACCAATTGAATTTCCAGACAATGGCGTGTACAATGTAGATATCATGCTCAACATTATTTTTGCCGAATCAGCTGCTGCATTTGATGAGTTTACTCGAAACAATATTGATGATCAAATGAATCGACAAGGCCCCAGTGAATGGCCCAACACGTTTAGAACAGCAAGGTTAATGCCAGCAGTTGAATATGTAAATGCAAATCGGTTAAGGTATCAATTAATGCAAAAAGTTTATGCAGCCATGAAGCAAGTAGATGTGTTGATTTGTCCAACTAGAGGAAGCGGCAATCAATCGGCAATAACCAATTTAACCGGACAGCCAGAAATATGTGTACCTACCGGCTATAATAAAAAGGGAAATACCCCTACCAGCATTACATTTATTGGCAATTTATACGACGAAGCCAGCATTATTTTAGCGGCCAAAGCATATCAGCATGCTACTAAATGGCACGAAATGCATCCGGAATTATTTAAATAAGCACCCCATCACCGTAAAAACAGTATAAATGAAGCATTTATTTATTGGTTTATCATTAGTAATCAGCACTGTAGGATATGCTCAAAACAGTTCAAAAATCATAGGTTTTTCTGAAAAAGCAGCTACTCAGCAACAAAAACTTGAACAACAGTTTGATGTATTATTAAGCAACAAAAGAATTGATCAATATGTAAAAGAGTTATCGGCAGTACCCCATCATATTGGTTCAAAAGGAGGAAACGAAGTAGTACAAAACATATACAACAAGTTTAAAAATTGGGGATGGGATGTGAAAATAGAAACCTATCAGGTATTGTTTCCTACGCCACAAACAAGGGTATTAGAAATGATTCAACCCACATCTTATAAGGCTTTGTTAACAGAGCCTGCAATAAAAGAAGATGGTACTTCTGCACAAGAAGGGCAACTACCAACTTACAATGCATGGAGTGCCGATGGAGATGTTACAGGTGCTTTGGTATTTGTAAACTATGGTTTACCAGATGATTATGAAGTGTTAGACAAGATGGGCGTAAGTGTTAAAGGAAAAATTGTAATTGCAAAATATGGTAGAAGTTGGCGAGGCATCAAACCGAAAGTAGCCCAAGAGCATGGTGCCATAGGATGTATCATTTATTCCGATCCGAAAGACGATGGATATACACAGGGCGATGTATATCCGAAGGGTCCGTTTAAAAATGAATATGGCGTACAACGGGGCTCTATTATGGACATGGTTATTTATCCGGGAGATCCATTAACGCCCAATATAGGCGCAACAGAAAAAGCATTGCGGTTAAAGCAACAAGATGCGCCTAATCTGTTAAAAATTCCAGTATTGCCAATAAGTTATCATGATGCAAAACCATTGTTAGAATCATTAAGTGGAAAAGTAGCACCAACAGAATGGAGTGGCTCATTGCCAATAACCTATCATATTGGAGGCACAGAATCAACAAAAGTGCATTTAAAATTATCGTTCAATTGGAAGTTAACACCTGCACAAAATATAATAGCAACCATTAAAGGAAGTGAATTTCCCGATCAATGGATTGTAAGAGGTAATCACCATGATGCATGGGTTAATGGTGCCAATGACCCCATTAGTGGTATGGCAGCAGAGTTAGAAGAAGCACAAGCAATAGGTGAATTAGTAAAAGCAGGATGGAAACCTAAAAGAACATTGGTTTATTGTGCATGGGATGGAGAAGAGCCGGGATTGTTGGGTTCAACAGAATGGGCAGAAGATCATGGAGAGGAGCTAAAGAAAAAAGCAGTTGTATATATTAATTCAGATGGAAATGCTAAAGGATTTTTAGATGTAGAAGGATCTCATGCACTAGAAAAAATGATTACCGAAATAAGTAAAGAAGTAAAAGATCCTCAAAAAGGTGTAACTGTTTTTGATAGAGTAAAAGCCAAACAAATTTTAGAAGCTACCAGCTCAGCAGCAATAAAAGAAGCCATGAAAAAAACGCAGTTTGAAATAGGGGCAATGGGTTCTGGTTCCGATTTCTCTTCTTTTATTCAACACCTAGGCGTACCAGCTTTAAACATAGGTTATGGTGGAGAAGATGCAGGAGGTGAGTATCACTCTATATATGATTCATACGATCATTACAGTAAATTTAAAGATCCCGGATTTGTTTACGGAGTAGCATTGTCTAAAACAACCGGAAGAATAGTATTAAGAATGGCAGATGCAGAAATATTGCCATTTGATTTTACCGATTTACACAAAACGGTAAATGGTTATATAAAAGAATTAATGACCAAAACAGATCAGCTAAGGGAAGAAACATTGATTAATCAAGAAGCTGCTGCATTTAAAGCAATTGAATTAGCCGGCAACCCGATTTATAATGTACAAATAAAAGAAGTTCCTTCGGCGGTACCTTATTTAGATTTTTCTGTATTACAAAATGCGTTAAATGAATTAGATAAAGCCGCGATTCAATTAAATGAGCAAAAAGGAAAAGCAACGAACCAACAGCTAATCGGAATCAATTCAGCATTGTACAAAGCCGAGCAACAATTATTAACAACAGCAGGATTACCCAGAAGAACTTGGTATAAACATACCTTATATGCACCAGGGTTTTATACGGGCTATGGTGTAAAAACCATGCCGGGTATAAGAGAAGCAATAGAGCAAAGAAATTGGAAGGAAGCACAAGAGCAAATAACTATTGCAGCAGGAGCTATTAATCAATTGGCCTCCTATTTAGAAAAGCTAAATAAATAAAATAGATTGATACATGCGCGCTAAAGTAAAAATTGTAGCAATAATAATGTTGTTGTTTTCATTGCAAGGAACAAGTCAACAACTACACAACCATCAAATAAACAAATTAAAATTATTAGATGTGTATGAGCTGCCACATAATTTAATATACAACAACACAACAGTAGGCGGCTTATCTGGTATAGATTATGATGCATCCAACGATAGGTACTATATGATATGTGATGATCGATCGGCGATTAATCCGGCAAGGTATTACACAGCTAAAATTACCATCAATCAAAAACAAATAGATACCATATATTTTACCGGTGTAGATTTTTTGATTGATGAAAAAGGACAACTATATCCCAGCAACAAACAGGACCCTAAAAGAACTCCCGATCCAGAAGCGCTGCGCTATAATCCAATCACACAACAAATGATTTGGAGTAGCGAAGGCGAGCGAATTGTAAACAGCAAAGATACTATACTAAGCAACCCTTCTTTAACCATTATACAATCATATGGGAAATGGGTAGATAGTTTAACATGGCCCAAAATGACGGTTGAGGTTGATAATAAATTATTATTAGCAACCGATTCTATAAAAACAAATCAAACATCTATCAACAAAAAAGAAGAAGACGCAACAACAACTAAGCACGAAATTGGAAAATGGATAGATACAATATCACTACCCGCAAATTTATACATGAAAGCATCCTTAAATGGACCCAGACAAAACGGAGTACTAGAAGGATTAACGTTTGCCGATAATTACAAAACCCTCTACACTAATGTAGAAGAGCCATTGTATGAAGATGGGCCTAAAGCAGATTTAACCCCCAACAAAGCTTTTGTAAGACTATATAAATTTGATGTAGCAACAAAGAAAAACACCGCGCAATATGCGTATGAATTAGATCCGGTAGCGTATGCGCCCATAATACCGGGCGCATTTAAAGTAAATGGCATACCCGATTTGTTAGATATTGGTAATAATCAATTATTAGTAATAGAACGCTCTTTTTCTACCGGAAGGTTAGCATGTACTATAAAATTATTTAAAGTAAAATTAAAGGGAGCAACAGATATTACAAATAACCCATCGCTTCTAATTAACAAAGTATTTAAACCGGTTAAAAAACAGTTGTTGTTAAATATGGATGAATTGGGTGTATTTACCGATAATATAGAAGGCGTAACTTTTGGACCTGTTTTACCAAACGGACATGGAACCTTAGTATTTGTAGCCGACAATAATTTTGCAGCTTATCAGCGTTCACAATTTTTTCTGTTTGAAATAATTCCATAATCAGTAATTCGGTCAAATGAAAAAAATAGTAATAGCCTGTTCAATTATAATGCTGCTATTAGCTTGTAAAGAACAAAAGCCAACGGGCAATCCGCAAGTAATTATAGAAACACAGTTTGGCGATATTACTTTAGAGGTATTTGTAGATAAAGCGCCCAAAACAGCCACAGCTTTTTTAAGTTATGTAGATTCTGGTTGGTATGAGCGCGCAAACTTTTATAGGGTGTTACACAACGACAATCAACCTTCTAACGCCCCCAAATCTTACTTAATACAAGGTGGTATTTGGAAGAGCAATAACGAATTGGCACAACGAGTAAAAGGCATACCGCATGAGCCTACAAAACAAACCGGACTAAAGCATGATGTTGGAATAGTATCGATGGCAAGGGCAGAACCCGGAACAGCAGGTACAGAGTTTTTTATCTGTTTAGATAGAGAGCCGGGCTTTGATTATGGGGGAGAGAACATAACAGACAAACAAGGTTTTGCCGCCTTTGCACAAGTAACAAAAGGCTTGCAAATTGTTCGGAAAATTTATGAGCAAAGAGAAC
Source organism: Sphingobacteriia bacterium (assembly GCA_947452295.1). Taxonomy (GTDB): domain Bacteria; phylum Bacteroidota; class Bacteroidia; order Chitinophagales; family Chitinophagaceae; genus Sediminibacterium. The sequence continues at coordinate 2,797 of CANGCK010000021.1, read as the reverse complement.
GAAATCAATATTTTGAACCACCGGTGATGATATTTTCGATAAAAAGGAAATAGTTGGATGATATCGCTCCTCCGTAGCAGCAGTACATTTTCGAAAGTTAAATTATCCAAATGGTTTATCTGTTGTATGAATTGACGAAGTATAAGATAGCAATTGTGGAAGGCAAATGAACAAGCCTCAGCGGGGCAACATCTTAATAGAAAAATTAAAAGACACAAACCCAAGCCTCGTAGGGGGTGAGATGAATATTATGAATTATTATATAAGTTTAATGTGGAATACGATGAAAAATATCTTTTTGAATGGATTGGATGATATCGCTCCTACGGAGCTAAATAAATCTATGATTCAAACCTGCTATTATGATAATGCTCCTCCGGAGCTGCAGTACGTTTTAGAAAGTTAAATTGTCCAAATGGTTTATCTGTTGTATGAATTGATGGTGGTTGAGATTAATATTATAGAAGACAATTATAATAAAAGTAATGTAAAGAGACGACGCCATTAAATTATTTGAAGAAAAACAAGTAAGAACGATATGGGCTGCAGAGCAAGAAAAATGGTATATATCTATAGTAGATGTGATTGCAATACTCACGGAAAGCGTAGACCCCAATGCCTATTGGCGAAAACTGAAACAGCGGCTGAAACAAGAAGGAAATGAAACCGTGACGAACTGTCACGGTTTGAATATGCTTGCAGAAGCTTCGACAAAAGACATCTCTATGGCAACCAATCCAAAAGATTTTGAAGAAAGTAAAAAAGTAGCAAAGCAAGGTGGAAATGTAGCAAAAGTAGCCATGAAATAGCTTGAAGCAAAAACGGGCAAAAAGTGGTTACTGCTATTAATGCAAAAACAATATTGAAAGAATTAAAGGATGATCAAACACCAAACGCATCACCAAAAAAGGTATAATTAATAGACCCAAACAATAAAAATAAACATAATGGATACTGATTATTTATCAATACCAACTTATAATGGTTTGCTTATAGCAGCAGAAAAGTTTAATAATCACTCAAACATTCAATTTTAATTATTGGTATCACAATAATCAAATTAACTCTATGCAAACCCTTACACTAACCCCAACTACTCCCTCAATCATCTTTCAATTAAATGCACCGGATAGCTTTGTGCGCATATCAACCGTATCATTAGTAAAAGAAGATACAAACAAAACCCATTGGACGCAACTAAGTACAATGATTCAGATGAGGGGAAAATTATTATGTAAGGCAAGTAAAAACAATGTAATTAATTCGCCGGCGTTGCTTGAAAAAACTTTCCCCATACATCTTTTTATAGACCCTAATCAAACACAACCCGTATTTGAAATCAATAAAACAATCAACAACCAAATAATAATAGATGATTTAAAAACAGCATCAGACTACTACACACATTTAATAATAGAATGTATCGAAATGCAAACAATCAATGAAAATTATGCTGTACAATTAGTGGTTGAGCTATTTAATGCACACCATTCTTATTAAAAAAATTCAATTGTGACACCCTCCCTCTTTTTCATTAATTTGCAATATGCCTTTTAAGCTCCATTCTGCATATACTCCTGCCGGCGATCAGCCCAGCGCTATTCAACAATTAACCGATGGCTTGAATGAGGGAGAACAATTTCAAACCTTATTAGGCGTAACGGGTAGTGGTAAAACATTTACCATTGCCAACCTCATTCAAAATGTGCAACGCCCCACGCTAGTGCTTACCCATAACAAAACGTTGGTGGCGCAATTGTATGGAGAGTTCAAACAGTTTTTTCCGGAAAATGCAGTAGGCTATTTTGTAAGTTACTACGATTACTATCAGCCCGAAGCTTACATGCCGGTAAGTAATGTGTACATCGAAAAAGATTTAAGCATTAATGAAGAATTAGATAAGCTTCGTTTACAAGCCACGTCCCAACTTCTTAGTGGAAGAAGAGATATTATTGTGGTAGCCAGCGTAAGTTGTATTTATGGAATGGGCAACCCTACCGAATATGCTAATGGAATCATTAGAATTGAAAAGGGACAAGTCATTGCTCGACAAGCTTTTTTGCATGCGCTGGTAAATGCATTGTACAATCGGTCGCAGGGCGATTTTACCAGAGGTACTTTTCGGGTAAAGGGCGATACCATTGATATTAATTTACCGTATGTAGATTTTGGTTATCGTATTACTTTTTTTGGAGATGAAATAGAAGAAATTGAAAGCATTGAAACTGAAACCAGTAAGCGCATTGGCGTGATGGATACTGCTGCTATTTTTCCGGCCAATTTATATTTAGCGCCCAAAGACATGATTGTAGAAGTAATGCATGAAATTCAAGATGAAATGATGGCGCAAGTAGAATACTTTAAATCGATCGGTAAAAGAGAGGAAGCTGCACGCATTAAAGAACGGGTAGAATACGATTTAGAAATGATTCGCGAATTAGGCTATTGCAGCGGAATAGAAAATTATTCAAGATTTTTTGATAGAAGAAAACCCGGCACTCGTCCATTTTGTTTGCTTGATTATTTCCCGAAAGATTTTTTATGTGTGATAGATGAGAGCCATCAAACCATACCGCAGATTGCCGGTATGTATGGCGGCGACAGAAGTAGAAAACTGGTATTGGTAGAATACGGATTTCGATTGCCCAGCGCCATCGATAACCGACCGCTTAACTTTCATGAATTTGAAAGTTTAATCGGTCAAACCATTTTTGTAAGCGCCACTCCCGGAGAGTATGAGTTAGAACAAACCGGTGGCGTAGTAGTAGAGCAGGTGGTTCGTCCAACAGGATTGTTA
>CANGCK010000020.1 GCA_947452295.1 Sphingobacteriia bacterium | reverse complement strand
AGAAGCAGGTGGAGCAGATCAAAGTAGTATTGACAACTACCGTTTTAATAATAGTTTTTATTTGTCGGATTTGAATTTTGATACTGCGTTTAATAATGAGTTTGTATATTTTACTTTGGAAAAACAAACTAATGATTTGCTTATACTACTAGAGTATGAAGACTTGGTCATTTTTTCTAAAAACAGTTTTTCACTTACGAAGCCATCTGGTCAACTTAATCAAACATTAGTACATGAAAGGGTATTGAATCCGCCACTAAAAATAAAACAATTCATTAAAGACATCAAGACAAGGATGTTTAAAACAATTCAAAGTAAAAAATGTCAAGTCTACACTTCACCCGATCATCCTACTAATAAGTACCTCCTTAAAAATGATGAAGTACAAGTATTGGCATATAATGGAGATTGGATTCAATTCAGGTATTTTGGCGATAGGAAAGTTACAATAGGCTGGATTCGGAAAAGTGATACTATTATGAAGTAAAACCACATGTTCAACTCATTTAGTTTTTATTGCTTTTTTCTAAGTTTACTCAGCATAAAAACTTCTATCACCTAATATTTCACTCAATACATTTAACTAAATAAAAAGTTATCCGTACGGACAACAATACTTAGCTTTAGAAAATATTAACATAATAAAAATTGGCTTTCAGAAAAAGTCACAGAAAACACCTAATTCAGAAATCGAAAAAGCACTAAATATTAAAGAAGAATATGAACAAGAAAAGTAATTTGAAAAGTCTTGATCAATTTGTTGAAGAACAATATGGAAAGAAAGGGACTACCAAGCGGAATAAGTTTGAAAAGGGATATGAAAACTTTAAACTAGGTTTTTTACTTCAACAAGCTCGTCTTGAAAAAGGATTAACACTAGAAGAATTGGCTGAAAAGTGGGGAACCAATAAAGGTTACATTTCAAAAATAGAGAACAATATTAAAGAAGTGCGAATTTCAACACTTCAAAAAATAGTTGAGTTAGGACTAGGTGGCCATATTGAGTTGTCGATCAAACTTTAATGATTAAGAGCGGCAAGGAGTAAAAGCAAAATTACATTTGCAGTATTGATTAACAAGTCTATTTACCTACCACCATCTACAAAAGCAAAATGCCCCTAAAAAATCTCAAATTCTAGGGGCATTTTGGGCAGCATTCATTTTATCAAATCGATATTATCTATCTGGAAGATGGCATATTAAGCGGCGTATCTCTTTTTAACATGTCATTTTTATTAGCCATCACCCACGCGGTATGAAATACCAACTTTGCTCTTTTAGCCATTAACTCAAAATTAATTTTATCTACAGTATCTGTTGGTTGATGATAATCTGCCAACAACATTCCATCATAGAAAAACAATACCGGTACACCTTTCTTAGCAAAATTATAATGATCGCTTCTGTAATAAATTTGATTGGGATCTTTAGGGTCATCGTATTTGTAATCTAACGTTAAATTGGTATACAATTTATTTACACTTTCGTTAATAACTGGCAATTCACTACTCAATTTATCATGCCCAATTACATATATATAATTCAATGAATCTGCTAAATTCCTTTCTGTATCCACTCTGCCAATCATGTCGGTATTTAAATCCACGCTGGTTTTCTCCAAAGGAAATAATGGATGTTCAGAATAGTAATCAGATCCCCATAACCCTTTTTCTTCACCACTAACTGTCATAAATACAATGGTTCTTCTGGGTTGATCGCCATTTTTTGCTGCATTCATAAATGCTTCCGCCATTTGCATTACACCTACTGTACCAGATCCATCATCATCTGCACCATAATAAATAACATTTCCTCTTTTACCTAAATGATCATAGTGTCCGGTAATGAAAACGTATTCATCTTTTTTATCGGTACCTGGCAAAATGCCAATCACATTACTGCTTTCGAGTGTTTCAGTAATTTTAGAAATATTAATAGTAAGCTTTGTAGTATACTCACCTTTTTTAATTCCCTTCAATGCTTCGAAAGTGGGTTCTGCAGTATTTCCTATTAAGGCTGCTGCTAATTGTGCAGAAACACTTACACTAAAATTTGCTGCTGGAGTAGGTTTAAGATACATGTCACTTTTTGTAATGCCGGGTACTTTCTTGGGAAAATCGTTAGTTACCACAAATACTGCAACAGCGCCTGCTTTACGGGCGTTGGCAATTTTGGCATTAGTAGAAGTTGTACTCATGGCTCTTCTACCCGATACTGGTGGCGCTGTATATCCCATAGGCGTACCTTCTAAAATCAATGCTACTTTCCCCTTAACTTCTAATCCTTCAAAATCATTTATTTTATTGATAGTATCTACAATGCCGTACCCTACAAAAACAACCGATTGGAAAGAAAATATGCCACTGGTTAATCCACGAAGTGATACAGAAAAATCTTTATCCCAGCTAAAATCTCTACCATTAACTGCAATGGTTTTTGTAGCAATAGAATCTCTATAAACAGGATAATATTGTTGATATCCATTGCCATTACCCGGTGTTAGCCCCATTCTTTTAAATTGATTTTCAATATAAGCTGCAGCTTTTTTTTGTCCGGGTGATGCGGTTTCTCTCCCTTCCATTTCTGCACTTGCTAAAATGCTCAACTTTTCTTTCAAGGCATTTTCTGAAATAGCTGTTGCGTATTTTAATGCTTTCGCATCTTGTTGAGCAGCAACAATTCCGCAATTGAATAAAAGCAACAATAACAGTAATTTATACATGTGTATTAGTTTTTGGTTTTAAAAAAAATTTCGAAGCAATTTATATCCGTACATATTCTTTCGAAATTTTATCTTCATAAGAATTCAATATAAATTAATTACAAGCAATTTTTCCAACACGTGTAGCATGGCGTCCACCTTCAAAAGGTGTATTCATAAAAATTTCAATCATTTGCTCAGCTAAAGCAAGTGCAACAAAACGCGCAGGAATGCAAATAATATTGGCGTTATTGTGTTGACGGATTAATTGTGCTACATCATTTTGCCAGCATAGTCCGGCACGAATACCTTGGTGTTTATTGGCTGTTATTGCCACTCCATTGGCACTTCCACATAGTAATATACCAAAAGCAGCTTCACCACTTTCAACAGCTATTGCTGTGGCATGGGCATAATCCGGGTAGTCTACTGAATCTGTAGTATAAGTTCCGAGATCATTAACAGCATGTCCTTTGTCGGTCAGCCATTTTATTAAAGCGTTTTTATAAGCTAAACCTGCATGGTCGCTGCCAATTGCAATAGGTTTCAAAGGATTAAATGCGTAACTCATAAAAATTCAAAATTCAAAAGTAAAAATTCAAAAGCAAAAAGGCAAAAACTCAATAAGCCAAATCGTTAACTCCATTCTTCTTTTTCTTCCTCCTCTTCTTGTTTATAAACTCTTGCAGATACCAAAATACTCAATTCATACAACAACCAAAGGGGTACAAAAACAATTAACTGGCTCATCCAATCAGGACTAGGTGTAATAAAGGCTGCAACAATTAAAATTACAACAATAGCGTATTTACGCGTACTCCGTAAAAATGCAGGACTAATAATGCCAATTTTACTTAGAATGAACGACAATACCGGTAGTTCAAATGCCAACCCGCATCCTAATATAATATTTGTAAGATTATCTAAATAGTCGGCAAATGTTGGTTTCGTAACAATCATATTATGGGTGCCCAATTGAAAACCTGCTAAAAAGTTAAAGGTAAACGGACCTAATAAAAAATACCCAAAAGCTGCTCCACAAAAAAAGAAAAAAGATACCCAGAAAATAACAAAGCGTGTATTTTTTAATTCTTTTTCCTTAAGTGCGGGTTTTACAAAACGCCAAAACTCCCAAAAAATAAATGGGAAAGCAATAATAATACCGCCAATAAAAGCCATAGTAATACTGCTTAAAAATTGTCCTCCAAATGTAGTGCTTTGCATACTTACATCTACAGGAGGCATACATAGCGCATCGCCCATATGTGCCCAATGGCTAAATTGACAAAGTAATTTATAACTGATAAAATCTTTATTGATTGGCCCTACAATTATGTAATCAAAAATCCAATCTCTGTAAATAAATATTACAATTGCACCTATTAAAATAGCCAATACAGATCGAATAATATGACTGCGTAGTTCATCTAGATGATCAATAAACGTCATCTCACTTTTTCCTTCCCCTGTTGACCTGTTGAATAGTGCCATAATATGTTAATATTGGTATGCTGAATGTACAAATTTACTGATATAGTTAAGATGAAATTATTGTAAAACTTTCATTTTAACCATTTCTATTCTTGTATCACTCACGGTAAGAATATCAAATTTAAAATTATTGATGATAATAACTTCTTTTTGTTTTGGAATGGTTTCGTGGGCATTAATAATATATCCACTCAATGTTTCAGAATCACTCATCGAAAAATTCATATTATATTTTTCATTTAGGTAGTCTAATTCTAAACGCCCACTTAATATATATTCATCTTCCGATAACTGTTTTTCTACAAATTCTTCTACATCATATTCGTCTTGTATTTCGCCAAAAATTTCTTCCAATACATCTTCCATTGTAACGATGCCAGCTGTACCGCCAAACTCATCTACTACCCATGCAATACTTCTTCTTTCTTTAGAAAACTTATTAATTAAATCGGTAGCACTCATGCTTTCTGGTACCACCATAATGGCATGTAGTATATCTCTCATGTTAGCAGGTTTATTAAATAGATCTAACTGATGGATGTACCCAATAATATTATCGATGCTGTTTTCATAAACAACTAATTTGCTTAGTTTGGTGTTAATGAAAACTTTGGTAGCTTCTTCTAGTCCTGCACTAATATCAACCGAAACAATTTCGGTTCTTGGAACCAAACATTGTCTAATTTTGATAGTAGGTAAACTCAATGCATTTTCAAAAAGTTCTGTATTTAATTCCTGGCTTTCTTCATCCTGCTCTTTTGTTTGCTGAAAAAAATGCTCTAAATCAACCTTAGAGAACACTTCGTTTTTGTTATTCACTCTTAAATTAAAAACATATTTAAGAATCCATTGCGAAAGGCTCACAAAAATATGGGTGAGGGGTGAAAACAGTGTATGGAAAAAGTTGGCCAATGGAGCAAAGAAAGACAGCAAAGCATCATTTTTAGCCCTAAAAATTGCTTTGGGTAAAAATTCGCCAATTACTAGTACAACAGATGTAGACAGTACCGTGTTAAATGCTAGTTTCAAAAAAGCATTTTGAATGTTTAGCGGATTCCAAATACCCTCTTTTAATAAATCATCAAATAATAGTCCATATATTACTAAAAATATATTCAGCCCAATAAGACAGGTACTGATGAAACGGGCAGGAAATTCAATAAAACGGGCTAATATGGCACCGCTTTTTTTACCTTGCTTTTTCTTTAATTCAATACTTAATCTATTGGCGGTAACAAATGCAATTTCGTAGCCTGCAAAAAAGCCAATAAACAAAAGTGTACCAACTATACTTAAGATGGTATAGAGATGTGTCATACTTCAAAGTTAAGGTATACTATAAAAACCCCATCAAATAACAATTAGTATTCGGCTAATACAGGCTTATTTTGCATGATTTCTTCGATTTTAACAATTATATCGGGTGTTAAAAGCTTAACTACTTGTAATGCCGTTAAGTTATCGGTTAATTGTTCTTTTTTGGTAGCCCCTAAAATGGCGGTACTTACATTGGGGTTGTTAATGCACCATGCAATGCTAAGCGCTGCCAAAGAAACACCTAAATTATTGGCAATACCTTGTAATTTTTTAACTTTTTCTATTTTTTCTTCTACAAATGTTCTTTCTTTTAACCAATTAAAGCCCTCAATACCTAAACGGCTTCCTTCGGGTATTCCGGTATTGTATTTTCCCGTAAGCAAACCCGATGCAAGTGGGCTCCAAATAGTAGTACCCAAGCCAACATTTTTGAATACCTGCAGGTAATCGTTTTCTATTTTTTGTCTTTCAAAAAGGTTGTATTGTGGTTGTTCCATTGCCGGACCAATAAGCCGGTATGATTGTGCAACGCGGTGCGCTTCCATTATTTCTACACCACTCCATTCACTAGTGCCCCAGTACAAAATTTTGCCTTGTTGTATCAGTGTATTCATGGTGAAAACCACTTCTTCGATGGGGGTATTTTTATCTGGACGATGACAAAAAAACAAATCAAGGTAATCGGTTTGCATTCTTTGTAATGCTTCGTTACATGCTTCTGTGAGGTGTTTGCGACTTAATCCTGTTTGATTGGGTTTATTATTTTCGCCCCTCCATCCAAAATAAGCCTTGGAAGATACTATGTAAGAGGTACGATCCCATTTTTTGGCTTTTAATACCCTTCCCATCATTTTCTCACTCTCGCCTAACGCATATACTTCAGCATTGTCGAAAAAATTAATGCCATTATCGTAAGCGATACCCATTAATTCATCGGCATTGCTGTCATTAATTTGTTTATGAAAAGTAACCCAGCTGCCAAAGCTCAACACACTTAGTTGAAGGCCTGTACTACCCATTCTTCTGTATTCCATATTTTGTATTTTCAAGTACGAAATTATGTAGTAAATACAAGCAAAACATCAATTATTTATGAGAGGTACCGGCAACACTGTCGGGCAATACAATAAAGCTGCCTGGCTGAAGTTCGTAATAAGAAATTTGGGTTAGTTCTTGATTGGAGGAAAACCCTTTTTTTGCATAAAGTTTTTGACGAGGCTCTCGCTGGCTAATTTCTACAAATTTATCGGTATAAAATCTTCCGGCAGATTGATCCCAATATAGTTCACTGGTATAGAGGGTGTCTCCCAAAATGCGGATAATCACTACACTGTCTCTCAGGTATATTTTCTGCTCAGATTCAAGGTATTTACCATATTTAGCTGAAAGCCTACTTTCAACTTTAGCACTGTCGTTGTAAAATTCTACAAATAAAGATCTGGGAAATTCAGATTTTAAGGCACTATCTCCCTGATAACGCAACAAAAGTGGAGCCGTTAGTTTGGCTTTCATTACTCCACCCATACTTAAGTAACTGGTAATATTAATGCCCTCTTCAATACCAGGTTTTTTAACGCCCAAAGCAATCACTTCTTTAATATCGTTTTCACATCCATATATAAAAAAGCAGCTTGTCATTAAAGCTGCAATTATTTTTATGGAACGAGTACTATTAGTCATATTTACGTTTAATAAACCAACTATCATTTAAACTAAAGCCCAAAGAAATCTGAATAAAGTTTTCTGTGATATTGTTTTTGCTAGATCCTCTTTTACCGAACTGAATGGCTGTTTGAACAGCAGTATATTGTGTTTCGTAGGCTCTCCATTTACGAATAGGAAAACCAGCACCAAAAGAAACTGTGGTACTTTTTAAGCTATTGCCATCTGCATTGATATAATCTTTGCCAATATTAACCCCAAACCGATACGATACATTGCTTAAATAGTTGGTTGCGGTAAGTGCATTTGGGTTAATTTGAAAACCCAATTTAGCATTCCAGCTATTATTTAAAGATGCATCTGCTTGATTATAGAAGCGGTATTTAGTCCATTGAGTACTGGTATATTCTACCCCCAACGACCATAGTTCATAAACTCCTCTGTTACTTGAATTGGTTTTATGAAAAACAGCGCCAAATTCATAAGTAGCAGGCAAAACAACGGTACCCTTTATATTATTGGTTCTTTCTACAGTATCAACTGCAAAATAATTTCCGGCACTACCCAATACAAATGTTTCTTTAGCAACGTTTTGTGTAGCATTTAATGATTGTTGAAAAGAGGCAGTAGCACCTAAACGCAACAAATAATTTTCTGTGGATTTGTTTGATTTATTTTCTTTCTTAAAAATAGTTAACTCGTATTGAGCACCAAGCTGAAAAAATGTATTGCCGTAATTGGTTAATGATGAACTGTTTGATTTAAAGTAATTAACGGTATCATTTATAAAAGTTAGTTTGGTGCTAATTTCTTTTCTGCCGAAAGTATAGCCGGTATTTAAGCCAATGCTTAATTTTTTCCAACGTTTTCCTATGCCAATAAATGCCTGATTTAAACCTCCAGAACCTTCATAAACTGTTTGTAAGGAGTCTCCAGCAGTTCTGCCGTTGTTTATAATGCTGTAGTTAATTCTGCTGATTGGTTTTAAACCAAAAGCAAATCCAATCCCTTTAGAACGTTTAATGGGCATTCCAATGGCCACATAAGCAGGAATAAGGTTCACCGATTTATATGTTCCAGATGGATTATTACTCACTAATTTTCTAGAATCTAGCATTAATGCCAAATCATACGATGTCATGTAAAGAGAACCATAGGTTGCTGGATTGCTAAAATTGATGGATTGTCCAACATTGTTACTGAATCCATCGGCATAAGCAGCCTGAATACCACCTAATGAACTACTTATTACATGGGGTGAAGCAATAAGGTTTCCTATTCCATATCTTGAGAATGGGGAATTCACTTGTGCTGTTAATTGGAACGAAATAATGGATAAACCTACCATTAACGCCACTCTACTACTTGTTGTTATACTCACTAATCGCATATAAGCCTTTATAAATTAGATTTGGGTCGGCAAATATCCTGTTTTTTAAGTGCGGTACAAAAAAAGGCATGTCTCCACCGGTTAATAGCACGTTAAAGTTACTATATTTTAATTTGTAAGCATCAATAATGCCGTCTATTTCCTTCGCCATCCCCAAAATAACCCCACTTAACAAGTTGGTTTTGGTATCGTAACCAACTAGTGGAAAATGATGTTCTGGCTGAATCATGGGTAAAAGTGCAGTAAATTCATTCATCGACCTAAAGCGCATTGTCATGCCTGGCGAGATGCTACCACCCAAAAACTCACTCATATTATTAATAAAATTATATGTAATACAAGAACCTAATCCAATCGCTAAATTGTGTTGGTTGGGGAATAAATTCACGGAAGCGGCTACCATTGCCAATCTATCTGCTCCAATTGTTTCTGGTTTACCTACCGGTGTGGTAAGGGGCAATTTGCTGGTATGGCCAAGTTTATGAAATCGGGTGGTTTTCTTTAATAACTCTTCTATTTCTGGAGGATGAAGGATTACAGAAGATAAAATACTTTTTGTTGGTTGGTAGAGTTGAACTATTTGTTGAATGGTAGCCACTGTTGCATCGGGCATTACCCATTCTTCCACAAAAGTGTCGTTATTAAACAGTGCTGCTTTTAAGCGGGTATTGCCAAAATCTAAGCAAAGTGTTTTTTCCATATGATTGGTTGCCTATAAAAAATCTATCACAATTATTTAGCGAATGTACATTTTTATACAATGTACTATTCAATATACATTTTATTGTTGTTCATAGAAGAGTTATACCATTGTATCATTTTCTTTAATTGTTGATCTTGCAAGTGAAAATCAGGAACTGGTTTAGTTAACAATAAGTTTTTAGCTAAACTTGTGTCGGCTCGCCAATTATACAAACCTATTGCACGCTCTCCATTAAAGTGATAACAATACGATGAATCAATGTATTGATAAACTCCACCATTGTATGTTACGGCAAATTTTTCTTTGGATGTATTCAATAAATTATTACCGTATGAAAAATAGGGTTCTGGGTATTTCATTAAGTCTAATATAGTGGGTAGTATATCTATTTGATTGGCAATACTACTGTTTAAACCCTTTAAAGTGCCATTGGGCTTATAAAATGCTATGGGTATTCTATAATCATCCATTTGATTCACTTTATCGTTTTCTGTAAATGGCGATGTATGGTCGGCAGTGATAACAAATAGTGTGTTATTAAACCACGCTTGTTTTTTAGCGCTTTCAAAAAACTTACTGAGTGCGTAATCAATATAACTGATGCATTTGAGTATATCCGGCCCATCTTGTTTAAATTTAGCGGCATATTTTTCCGGAATTTTAAACGGATGATGTGGGTTTAGGGTAAAAACGGTAGAGAAAAAAGGCTGTTGCGTTTTCGTTAAATTTTGAACCATGTATTGTAAAAAAGGTTCATCCCAAATACCCCAACTGCCCGCATACTCTTCATCATTATTAAACTCTGTTCTTCCATAATATTGATCAAAACCAGCTAGTTTACTGTAAGAATCGAAACCCATTGTGCCATTGGTTCCACCATGAAAAAACGAGGTATTGTAGCCTTTCTTTTTGAGCAAGTTTGCCAATGAAGTGATTTTATTGGTAGAATAAGGTGAAAAAATAAACGGCTCATCTTGAAGTGATGGAATAGAAGCAGTTACTGCAGGTATGCCCTGTATAGATTCTTTAGCATTGGCAAAACCATTGGTAAATAGCAGGCTTTCATTTAACAAAGAATCGATGAATGGAGTTTTGCCTTTTCCATTTAACATGCCAACATATTTTTTCGATAAACTTTCTATAACAATTATTACAACATTTTCTTTTGAAAATTCATTATTACTAATGGGTAAATGCAGGCCATTATTCCATTGATTCATTTCTTTTGCACTGAAATAGTTTACTTGCGGCAAACTTTTTTTATCTATGGTTTTAATAACTGTAAATGGTGTATTTAATATAGCTGGAATATTTCTAATCTCAGCCATTTCAGAAGCATGTATTAAATCGATGGGCTTCATTTGAAATCCACCTCGAATACCCAGTATAGCAATGCCTGCATAAACTAAAAAGGCTACAAAAGAGTACAGAAAATTTTTAAAAGTAGTAGCGGCTTGCTCTTTGTATGAATGTGAATATTGGTATGATTTGTAGAGTATAGAAATGAATAAGATAAACAGAACGAGTAAGTACCAAAATTGAGCCAAAAATTTGGGTAGTAAGGTAAAAAAATCAAACCCTTTATCGCCGTTTAAAAAAAGAAATACATCTGCTTGCATTCTTTTATGAATAAATGGAAAGTAGGCAACATCAATTAAATTAAGCAATAAAAACAATCCATTGGTAATTAAAAATAACCATTTTAAAAAAGCAAGATAATATTTGTTGAAAGTAATTGGAATAGGCAAAAAAATCAATACTATAAATAATGAATTGGCCATAAATATTGCCGAAACATCAAACCGAATTGCTTTTATAAAAAGTAAAATAGTGTCAACAGAAAAAGTAACATTCAATTCGGTTTTGTTGAGTGCAACAAAAAGAATTCTGCATAAAAAATACAGTGCAAGCAGTACTATAAATTGAAGCAATAAATGATACTGAATACTTTTAACTTTTCCCATGGTTAATTTTTGTTGATAATGGATCTAAAAACTCTTTTAAACAACATACGAAGTTAAATTGTTTTTATTACAATAAGTACAATCACTTCACTTCTTGCATATCAATTAACTTTTTATATATCCCATTTAATGCCAAAAGTGAATCATGGTTGCCGCGTTCCACTATTTCTCCCTTTTGAAGTACCAATATTTCATCGGCATGTCTTATGGTACTTAATCTATGGGCAATTACAATACTGGTTCTATTGTGCATTAAATTGTTAATAGCATCTTGTACTAAACGCTCACTTTCTGTATCTAGTGCCGAAGTGGCTTCGTCTAAGATAAGAATGGGGGCATTTTTGTAAATGGCTCTTGCAATGGTTAATCTTTGTTTTTGACCGCCACTCAACCTCATTCCTCTATCACCAATTTTGGTTTCGTAGCCCTCCTCTAATTGTAAAATAAAATCATGCGCATTGGCAATTTTAGCTGCATTTATTACGCTTTCTATATCTACCACTTCATTCCCAAATGCAATATTGTTTATAACGGAATCATTAAACAAAATAGCTTCTTGAGATACAATGGCAATTTGTGAACGGAGATCTTTAATTAAAATATCTTTAATATTTATATCGTCAAGATAAACACCCCCTTCAGTTACATCATAAAATCTTGGTATTAAATCTGCAAAAGTAGATTTGCCTGCGCCACTTTCTCCAACCAATGCAATGGTTTTACCCTTGTTTATTGTAACAGAAAGATTTTTAAGTACGGCATCCTCTCCATAAGAAAATCCAACATTTTTAAACTCAATTGAAGAGGTGAATTCTTTGGAATGTAAAGCATCTGGTTGATCAATGATGGTTTGTGGACTATCTATGATTCTCAACACTCTTTCACCTGCCGATAAGCCTCTTTGTAATGTAGTAAATGCGTTGGCTGTATTTTTTGCAGGCGTAATTATCTGAAAATAAAATGCTATATATGCGATAAAGCTAGATCCCTTTAAAGTACTTTCTCCATTAATAATTAATGATCCACCATAAATGATGATTACAATAATTACTAAAATGCCCAGTATTTCAGAAATGGGTGAAGCCAATTCTCGTTGATTCACTATGTTTTTTAGCGTTTTAGAAAGTTTAAAATTGGTGTCGTTAAACTTCTCATTCACTATTTTTTCTGCATTAAATGCCTTAATAATTCTTATGCCTGATATGGCTTCATCTGTCATGTTAAGTAATACACCTGCTAAACTTTGACTTTGATTGGCTTTTTTTCTGAGTTTTCTGGAGATAGAGGAGATGATGAAACCGGAAATAGGGAAAAATACAATGGTAAATAAAGTGAGTTGTGGCGATAAATAAAACAACATGGCAAATGTTGAAATGATCACAAGCGGCTCTCTAAAAACAGTTTGAATAGCACTAACTACAGAACTTTCAATTTCAACAATATCATTGCTGATAGTAGACATTAAATCGCCCTTTTTTTCATGGTGAAAAAAAGCCATCGATTGGCTGGTAAACTGAAGAAATAAATCACTTCTTAGTTTGCGAAGCAAATTAACCCGCATTCTGGTTAATACTTTCTGACTTAAAAACCCAAATATGTTTTTAAAAAGAACAAATACAAATAAAATAGTACAAACAAATATTAACACCTGAAGTTTGCCGCCCGGCACCTGTGTATAAATGTATATTTTGTAATAAAAATAATCTTTAATAAATGCAACGCTCATTGAAAAAGTTGGTTCAACTAAAACATCAGGTTGTTGACTGTTAAACAATACATCTAACAAAGGAACCAACATAGAAAAGTTGAGTAATCCGAATACGATGTATAAAAAAATATAAATAATGTATTCTGGTATATAATGATAATAAGGCCTTGAAAAACTTAGTAATCTAAAAAATATCTTCATGTAAATCTTTTTTTATTGTTGAATTTAAAAGTTTCACATAGCATTCGCCTTATATTCATTTCGGTTGGTATGCAAAGCTTTCTGATGGCTATTATCAATAACTTTTTATGGTTGAATCTTTAATTTAAATAGGCGTGTAAATCGATTACTATAAGTATAAAGTTGTTTGTATAAACTTATACCTAATTTTACATTGCAAAATACTTTAAAATACATTATACTTAAGCTAAATGTTATCAAATCATGAAGATTAGTATTATTACAGCTATTCATAATGGATTGGCTTTGAATAAGCTTTTTGTTGAAAGTTTAGAAAAATTCACCCAAAATGAGTATGAATTAATCATCATCGACAACGTATCTACTGACGGAAGTGCGGAATTTTTTACTAGTAAAGGAGCGGTTGTAATTAAAAATCCCGAAAACTACTCTTATCCATATTGCCAAAATCAAGGTATACGTGCGGCAACAGGCGATCACCTGTTTTTTTTAAATAATGATTTGTATTTGTCTCCTGCCTGGGATGAAAATTTAATAGCAATAGCCAACTTACATCAATTGGATTTGATTTCCGCCTCTGGCATTGAAAACATGGGCAGTAGGGCAAAGAATCAACAAATTGGAAGACAATGGAAACGTGTGAAAAATCCATTGTCGCTATTTGGATTTAGTGAAACGAATTTGCGATTGATGCTTTGGCTAATGTATGGAAATTGGAAAAAATATTGTAATAGATTAGCTGATAAATTTACAACCTCAGTAATTGAGGGAATTGTTGGCGATAATGTGATGATGACAAGAAGAGCGCTAGACATTATAGGTTACTGGGATGAGCGAATTCAACAGGCAGACTGGGACATATTTATGCGTGTGAAAAAAAGGCATATTGAGGTAGGAGATATTAAGCCCATACATGTTGCTTTAGGGGTATATATACACCACTTTGGAAGAATGACCTTGAAATATGGCAAGAAAACACCTATACCATTTATTGATAAAGATAATTTAATATTACTTGGTGAAAAATGGACTGCCGAAGAAATTAAAGCTTATGACCTTAATCCGCAATAGTTGCCGAGAATTTTTGCGTAATTAACTGGTATAAAATGGTTAGCCATACTGCAAAACAAGGCAGTGCCTTTAATGCATATGGCATTACATAATTTTTTCGAATGAAAGCCGGAAATAAATCAGTTGGCGAAAAAACAGTCAGCACTAATGTGAAAATAAGCATAAACAAAGCAATTGCCGACTTGCTATTTTTTTGAATAACATACCAAATAGCCACACCCGAAACGGCAATAACATATGTTGGACTTTCGGCCGAACTACTAAATATAACCACGCCAATTAATGCCATGGCTAAATAGCTTAATCTGAATGACAAGTTTTTGAATTCATTATACCTGAATATCGGCAAAATATAAGCTATTGCAGCGGGTAATAGCACCATCCAGTTCGGCATATCTTTTACATGAAATATCCTACGTATCATACCCATTACACTGATATCTTGCATATTGTTTACAATGAAATTAACATTCGACTGATTTTTATCGATTAAATCATAATACCAGTCAATGTAAGATTGAACAACAAACGATGGAGAGGAAATAATAGCGGGCATAAATCCTAATACTAAAAGCCACAGAATTCCAAACAGAATAAATTTCTTTTTGTGTTTACTGAAAATAAAAAAACCTATACCAACCACACCTAATATTTTAACTAGAAACCCGGCAGCAATAAAAATTAAAGCCCCAATCTCTTTTTCTTTTTCAACATATATAAATGAAAGTATAATCCACCCAGCCAACATGGTATTAAACTGAACATTGTGTGTAGCAGTCATCATTTCAACTGCTGTAATCAATAAAACAACCAACTGTTGGTGTCGGTTAATTGGAAGTTTTGAGATAGCCATGTATAAAATCCAAGCATTGGCAATGCACCACAAAAAACAACCAATATAGTTTCCAACAAAACTAAATGGAGCCATCACTATACTAAAAAATGGTCCATAATGGTTATCGAATAAATTTTCAGGCAATCCATTATATAAGTTTACTTGTTGAGTTGTATGAATAAATACATGCTTGTATAGTAAAAAATTATTGAAATTTTCTTCGCCTCTACTCAATTCTATTAATGAAGCAACTACTGCTAATAAAAACCAAATAAATACAGGTACTTCAATTTTATACTTTCCTATATAAAAAGCTTTGAAAAGAAAATTCATATCATTTGTATTTTAATTTAAAGAAGTCTATGTGGTGTCTGTACTTTATTAATATACTATACTTATCAAATATTTCAGTAGTTATGCTAAACTTGTTGGCAGCTATTTAATTAATTTATAATTCTTGAAATCAAATAATCGTATACCGGTTATTTTTTCGAATTGGTATAAAAAGTAATCCTTTAATCGAAACTTTTTTTCATGTAAGTTTAAACTAATATGCCAATTTTTCTGCTTAATTCTATCTAACATAACACGAGGATGTGTACCTTCAAAACTTGCAATAGAATCGTATTCATCGAAATTAAAAACATCCGGTAATTTGTCGAAATTTTTAACTCCTTCGTCATCTACCCAAAAGCGACCCACTTCTTTTCTTTTTTTCATCATTTGTTCAGGCGATTTAACCCAGCCATAATGGTAAACAAATGCATCAATTAACTTCACATGAAGTTTTTGCTCTTTTTTTCTGAAACCCTGTGCATCTTTATATGACGAGATTAACTGATCATTTCTAATGATGCGAACTTCCTTGTTGTACCATTTTCTACTATCTCCCAAGTAATCATATGTACCATAAAAGTGAAGATAATTAAATAAAAGACCATCAACGCTTTTGTCTGAAGCATATAATTCACAAGCCAACTTAATTGCTGGAAGATATTGTTCGTGTACTACTTCATCTGCTTGTATATAAAAAGCCCAGGTACTTTTAGGATCTATTAGTTGAAATGCTTTATTGGTTTCAACTGCTAATACAGAGCCACCGCTTCTTAATGAAGCATCCCAAACAGAATGGAATATTTTTATTTTTGGATCGTTAATGTTTTCAATTAGTTGTTTTGTTTCATCTTCCGAGTCACCTAACAATACAACCATTTCATCTACTACTGGCAAAATAGACAATATAGCTTCTACGATTGGATAATCGTTAATAATTGCATTTTTAATTATGGTAAAGCCGGAAATTCTCATCTATTTATATTTAATAAATATTTTGATTGTAGCGTAAAATAACAATGTACTTAACTAATTCTTTTGATATAAATATCTCCATAAGGCCCAAAATGTTCTTGATTAAACAATGAAGGATTTAAAATAATCTTTTCCAATTCAGCTATTTCTACCCAATCATTAAAATGCATTTTAAATTCTTCATCCTTGCAAATATTGTATACTGCTTTACCTTCATACAAATGATCGATCACCTTTAAACATTCCATTGTTTTTTGTTGATTATCAGGCAAAGTAAATTCAAATGAAAGGGAGTCGACTTTTTTTGTTAAACCTTTTAATACTTCTAATTCAAAACCTTCTGTATCTATCTTAATGAATTTAGGTATGCCGTAAGTGTCAATGAGGCTATCTATTGTAACGATTTCAACTTCTTCAATTTGGTTCCAATTGTTTTTTGTGTGTTTCTTTTTAATTTCTTCTATCCATTCTAAATTAAATGAAGATATCAGCGAGTTATTAGAAACATAAAATTTTTTCACTTCATTTTTTGCACCTACACCTTTCTGAATAATTTCAACAGGTTGATTGGTAAATACTTTATTTAATTCGCTACAACAAGATTTTTGGGGCTCTAGTGCAATCACTTTTGCACCAAGCATTAGAAAGCAGCTAACCCTAGAACCCATATTCGCACCAATATCAAAACACAAATCACCTGGAGTAATAAAGTTTCCATATAACGAACGCATTTGCAACATTTGTTTTGTTGGCGAATGTTGTTCTTTGTAAAACAGCCATTTATAATATAATCCAAAAAACTTAAGCGTTCTTCTTGTTATACTTTCTACATTGATAATTCCTTTCATTGGGTTATGTTTAGTCATTTATTAATGATATATATTCTTTAGGCCTCACTTGAACTTCTTGATCAAAAATTGTTGGCACAGATAAATATGCATTGAGTAGGTTATTCATGATTGCATAAGAAATACTGGTATCTGCAGGATAAACTACCGGCGTATTCCAATCTAATAATTTTTTTGCTCCGCTATTGGATACTGCATAGGCATGAATGAGATCCTGATAACCAGCTTTTAAAATATGTTTTGAAAAGTTTTGGGCAAACAAATGATTAATCATTGTATGATTAAAATTCAATTGACCTATGGTATGTTGAAAATGGTAAAGCAATTTTTTGATTTTTGCAAAACAATTATTCTTTAAATTTTTATTGCCATACCCCCAGTAAAATACTTCCCAATTTTTTGGCAACTCATTTACTATATCTAGTATCAATTGAATATTGTTGATATGGTGATTTGGTACAACATCATCTTCAAAAATTAGCGCCGATTGATAATTGTTTTTGATGATGTCTTCATACACTTGTTTGTGACTTTGTGCTGCAGCTATTTCACCTAAACTCATGCATTTTCCATACCTATGCTTTTTAATTGATGTAAGCTCATCATATATCCCTGCATTTAAAAAAGCTTCTTTGTTCCAATCTAATTTATCGGTTCCGTAAATAAATGAAAAATTCAGGCCATTTAATAACTCACTAATACGTTCTTGTCTTTTTGTAGCACGGTTGATTGTGATAACATAAATTTTGTCGTATAGTTTATTTAAATATTCATAAGCTTGATGATGTTGCATAATAAAATAAGTAATAAAACTTTTATGACAAAAATATGTAATTTTTAAGTTAAGTTGAGTAAAGATTGAATTCAAGCACTCAAAACCGCCTTATAAATCAATATTTCTTTAGCTGCACAACAGAAAATACTGAGCAAAACAATTCGATTTTTTGCTGTATTGTTTGATATGATTATTTTATTTAATCCACTATTGAATATAATACGATCCTGGACATAATGCTGTGCATTTTGTCTATTTAGTAAATTAAATGTTCAATTGTATGCTTAATTGCTACAGCAATAAATCACCAATTCAGTAATATATCTATTTAATATCTTTGTTATAGCTATGGTATGAAGTAATCAAGTAAAATAGCAATAATTTTATATTGATGAATTACTAGCTGGCAATAATGGTAAACAATTCAATTTATTTGTTGTATTGGGCATTCTAAATTATATTGGTCATGTGGAACGAATTGTTACAGGGCATACATTTACAAGATCGAAAATCCTTAGCACGTGCAATTTCTTTAATAGAAAATGAAGTTTTGGGGTATGATCAATTTTTACAGCAGTTGCCCACTAACAATGATACGCCAATAATAGGCGTAACAGGTCCACCCGGGGCTGGCAAAAGTTCTTTGCTAGATGCATTGATAAAGACTATAGTAGCTCAAAATAAACGGGTAGCTGTTTTATGCGTAGATCCTTCTTCTACATTCAGTATGGGTGCATTGTTGGGAGATAGAATTAGAATGAATGAATGGTATAAACATCCAAATGTGTACATCCGATCATTGGCATCGCGTGGATCATTGGGTGGTTTAACATCCTCCATTATTGAAGTTACTTCCATTTTACAGATTGCAGGGTTTGATTATATATTTATTGAAACAGTAGGTGTGGGACAGAGTGAGATAGAAATTGCAGGCTTAGCAGATCTTACAATTGTAGTATTAGTGCCCGAGGCAGGAGATGAAATCCAAACAATGAAGGCAGGCTTAATGGAAATCGCAGATATTTTTGTTGTAAATAAATCTGATAGGCCAGATGCAGCTCTTTTTGCAAAAAATTTATACTCCTTAAAAAACAATTTCAATAAAAGTAACGACTTATCAATTGTTTCAACAGTGGCAATAAAAGACAAAGGAATAGATCAGTTGTATGAGGCTATTAATGCTAAAATAAAAATGCTTACAGTTGGTGAGCAAAAATTATGGTTGCTTACCAATAGGTTGTATCAAATCATTCAAAAGAAAAAAATGGAATCGTTCGATAAAAATGCTATGTTAGCTATTGTAAAACAATCGTTACAAGAAAATACGTTTAATTTATACAGGTTGGCTGCAGGGCTTGCTGGTTAAGGTTTTGCAAGGGTTAGTTCTGCTAAATATTTATATTTCAACCAATTGTATTTGCAAGACCCCATGGCTATTTTCCAACCAACAATACCATCCATAAAGCCTAGTCGGAAAAAATAATTTTGAATAAAACTGAATATTGGCGAGAATAACTGTTGTAAAAAGAAATATTTTTTCCCTTTTTGATAGTATTTATCAGCACTTAATTTAGCATACTTAAATATTTTATCATTATACTCATCAATGTTATCAACTGTATAATGTAAGAATGCACCATTTTTAACCATTATCCGTTTGGTATTTTCTCCTACCAATCCTTCGTGTACTTCGTTTAAATTCCAATCAACTGCTGTTTTATTATAAAGTCTCCAAACTTTGTCTCGCCCCCACTCTCCAAACCTAACTTTTTGGTTAATAAAAAAACTAATTATTTTAAAACCATAAATTACACTTGTATTATTAAGCGACAGTTTTTTAATTGCTGTAACTACATCACGGGTAATGCGTTCATCTGCATCTAATGCTAAAATCCAATTATTTTTAGTGTTTTTTGTTCCAATATTTCTTGCATTACCATAACCTTTCCAATTTATTTGTATTACTTGAGCCCCTTCTTTAGTAGCCAGTTCAATAGTATTATCTGTGCTGCCACTGTCTACCACAATAATGTCATCGGAAATTAACTTAGCGCTGTTGATGCAATCAACAATATGTTTAGATTCATTTTTAGTAATGATAACAACAGAAATACTACACATAAACAAGAATACTTTTAAAAGAGAGCTATAAATTTCTGTAGCGGGTTATTTGTTTAGGCTCTTTTCATTCTTCCACCATCTCCAACCAATATACCCCATAACAGCAAACGGCACAAAAGCCAAATATATAATTGCAGTATTTAAGGCGGTTGCTGGACCTTCACCCAATTGAGAAGCTGTTTTGGTGCAAATAGAGCACTGTGCAAAAAGACCCTTACTGATTAAAAGGCTAGCAAGGATTGCTAATCTGTATAAATAGTTCTTTTTCATGAAAAGCAAAGATATACTTCCATTTTGGCTAAAAGATAACTGATCTGTAAAAATTTACCAATGAAATATGGTTTTAACTGATTAAATGTAGGTTTTAGCTTAATTAAGTAATCCTTGGAAAATAAAATACTAATTTTATTCTATAAAATAACTGAATGAGTAATAGGCTGGATTGTAAATTGTGCGGTAACATAAATGGCAACACTACCCTTGAAGCTAGAGAAATGATGTTTGGGATGCGAGATACTTTTTTATACATCCAATGTGCAGAATGTGGTGCACTGCAGATAAACGCTGTTCCGCAAAATTTATCGAAATATTATCCCGAAAATTATTACTCATTTTCAAACAATTTGTCGGTTAAGAAAAAACTTAAAATTTGGAAAAGGGGGAAATTATATTCATTGAGATATAAAAACTATTCATTCATTGAAAAATTGGTTGGATTATTGGGCGGAAAATGCCCTATATGGATGAATAATAAATATGCTCATTTTACTACCTCTATATTAGACATTGGTTGTGGTGGTGGAGAGCTGTTACTGGAGATGCAGCAGGCTGGATTTAATAATTTAACGGGTATTGATCCATTTATTGAAAAGGACATTTATTATAAAAATGGCTTGTCTATTTATAAAAAAAGCATATACGATTTACAGGGTCAGTTTAATTTTATCATGATGCATCACTCATTTGAGCACATGGACAATCCGTTAAAAGTATTTCAAAAACTTACTGAATTGTTGCCTAGTGGTGGGCATGCTTTAATTCGCATACCGGTAGCCGATTCATTTGCGTTTAGAGCATATGGCGCCAATTGGGTTAATTTAGATGCACCACGTCATTTTTTTCTTCATACCACCAATAGTATGCAAAATTTAGCAAATGCTGTGGGATTAAATGTTGTAGATATATTATACGATTCTCATCAACTACAATTTTTTGGAAGTGAGTTATATCAACAAGATATTAGTTTGATAGAATTTTCAACAGGTAAACATGCTAATATTTTTACCGCATCGCAAATGAAAAAATTTCAGCAAACCTCGGAAATGTTAAATGCCAATCAAAATGGTGATTTTGCTTGTTTTTATTTGAAGAAACCATAGTTGCCATCATTGTGATGGTATTTTTCTTTTTTCTATCCTTCATCGTACTTTAGGACTGATTTCCACATAAATTAAGTAACTTAATACTAAATTTTATTCGATGGAACCACGACGCGATTTTATAAAAAAGGTTGGTGCATTATCTGGTGTATTTACCGGGTTAAGTGTATTTAATGAATTAACGGCGGCAACTGTTGCAGCTGCTAACCAAAAAATAGCTTTATTAAGTGCTGCAGAAGCTGCTACCAATGAAGATTATTGGCAGGTAATTCAGCAGAGTTTTACAGTCAATTCCAATTTCATCAATTTAAACAATGGGGGTGTTAGTCCATCGCCTAAAATAGTTCAGGAGGCGGTTGAACGATACAATAATTTAACCAATCAAGGGCCATCATACTTTATGTGGCGCATTTTAGACCAGGGTAGGGAGCCATTAAGGGCTAAATTGGCCTTATTGGCTGGTTGTTCACCCGAAGAGATTGCCATCAACAGAAATGCCACTGAATCGCTCAATACGGTAATATTTGGATTGAATTTTGAGAAAGGAGATGAAATTATTGGCACAAAGCAAGACTATCCTAATATGATTAATGCTTGGAAACAACGTGCAATAAGGGATGGAATAGTGTATAAACAGATTAATTTTAATTTTCCCATAGAAAATGACGACCAAATTGTAGAGGCATTTGCAAATGCCATTACCCCTAAAACAAAATTATTACATATAACCCATGTAATTAATTGGGTTGGTCAAATATTGCCAGTACAAAAAATTTGCAAAATGGCGCATAGTAAAGGCATTGAGGTAATAGTCGATGGCGCACATTCATTTGGATTAATAGATTTTAATATTTCCGATTTAGGCTGCGATTATTTTGGCACCAGCTTACATAAGTTTTTAAGTGCGCCGATAGGTAGTGGGATGATGTGGATTAAAAAAGAAAAAATTGGTAAAGTATGGCCATTGGTTTGTAATGATAATCCCAATGGAACCGACATTAGAAAATTTGAAACATTGGGTACCAGAAGTTTTCCGATAGAACAGGGGATAGGAGAGGCTATTGCTTTCCATACAGCAATAGGCAGTAAAAGAAAAGAAGAAAGGATAAGGTATTTAAAAAATTATTGGGCTAAAGCAGTAAAAGATGTACCTGGTGTAAAAATCCATACATCATTTAAGGATGAGTATGCTTGCGCTATATGTGGAGTTAGTATAGATGGAATGAAACCTTCGGAATTAGATCAGCAGCTGTATAATAACTATAAAATACATACCGTGGGAATTGTTTGGGAGAACATCAGTTGTGTAAGGATTACGCCGCATGTATACACGCGCATTGCAGATTTAGATGTATTAATTGATGCCATTAAAACAATCGCAGCAAAAGCCGCTAAAGGCTAAATGGAAGTAATACAAAAGAGGAGCAGCAATAAATAAATTAAATATTGCTGCTCCTCTTTTACTTAAATTGACTACTAAGAAGCTTTAACTTCCGCTTTTTTAGTAGTTTTTGCAGCTTTTGCAGGTCTTGATTTACCAAATGAACCTAAAAATCTTTTTCCTTTAGCTGTTTTTTTGTCGCCTCTGCCCATGATAATAATTTATAAATAAGATGAATAAAGTACAAAAATAGAAAAACCCCGCGAAAGCGGGGTTCAATTCTTTTTTTCAGTTGAATTATAACTTACCGCTTAATTCTTTACCGGCTTTAAAACGAGCAACTTTCTTTGCTTTGATTTTAATAGTTTCTCCAGTTTGTGGGTTACGACCTGTACGAGCAGCACGCTTAGATACAGAAAAAGTACCGAAACCAACTAAAGTTACTTTATCACCTTTCTTTAATGTTTTTGTAACTGCATCAATAAAAGAATCGATAGCAGCATTTGCTTGTACTTTAGTTACACCAGCATCTTCAGCGATGTGTGCGATTAATTCAGCTTTGTTCATAGAAATGTTTTTTAATGTTTGAATAACTCAACAAATTTATTAGGTTTTACGTACTAATAAAATTTTTCTTTTATTTTTTTTATCAAATAGATATTTCAAAAGCCCCATAAATAAAGGGTTTTAGCGAATTTATTCGAAAAAGTATCAGTATAAAATTTCCTTTAAATTCATGTAAATCAATGCTGTAAAGGGTTTCAGGAAATAGGATGAGAATAAATTACATCAAATACCCTTATCCACATTCAATTCACAATTTGCATCAGCGTTCTATAAGCCACTGTGTTATTGCCCCATTTGAGTAAATTTTCGTTCCTTAATGAAGCTGCAAATTCGGCGATGTACTTGTTATAGTGGGCTAAATCATTTGCAAAATACTGAACAGCATAGGTTGCGCCATCTTCTTCATCAATGTCTAATAACCGAACAAAAACATGTTTTGTAAAACATCCCTTTTCCATCACTGCCGGAATATGGTCATTTTTCATCCAATGAAACCAGTCTGTATGAATGTTATGTGCTACTTTGGTGGTAACGTTATAAATATACATGGTATTAAAATTTATGGAATAAACTTAAAACTGTGGTGGCGAACATCATGCTATTTACCACTTAAATTCTGCAAAAATGGGGCAATGGTCGCTGTGTTTTATTTCCGAAAATATGGCAGCTTTTTTAAGGTTATTGGCTAAGTTATTAGTGATGCAGATATAATCAATTCTCCAACCTTTGTTGTTTAATCTTACTGAGGGAAAGCGTTGGCTCCACCAACTGTATGCACCCATTGTTTCAGGATGTAAATGACGGAAAGTATCTACCCATCCATTTTTTAAAAAATCAGTCATCCAAGCACGTTCTTCGGGTAAAAATCCCGAGGAGTTTTTATTGCCTTTCGGATCGTGTATATCAATCGCTTCATGTGCTATATTATAATCGCCTACTACAATTAATTGGGGGCGTTCTTTTTTAAGTTTATTTAAGTATTCATCAAATTCTTTTAGCCATTGGTATTTATAGGTTTGTCGTTCTTCTCCACTGGTTCCTGATGGATAATAGGCATTAATAATCGATACCTCTCCAAAATCAGCTCTTATTACTCGGCCTTCAAAATCACTTTGTTCAAAACCATTTCCAAAAAATACTGCATCGGGTTTTTTGCGGGTTAATATGGCAACTCCGCTGTATCCTTTTTTTTGCGCCGGAAACCAAAAAGTTTCATAACCGGCTTTTTCAAAATGTGCATGGTCAATGTCTTCTTTATTGGCTTTACATTCTTGTAGGCAGATAACATCGGCCGGATGTGTAGCCAGCCAATCGCCAAAACCTTTTTTTATTGCAGCACGTATGCCATTAACATTATATGAAATAAGTCGCATGAATTTATACTTTTGAATTTTGAATGTATACTTTTGACTATTTAAACCGCTAGCTAGGCATCTAAATTGGTTAATAGGAATGGTTATAGGTATTACTAAATTTAAAGCAAAGAACTATATCCAACCAAAAATAGCGCATTGAATATTTCCGCAGATACAGCAGCATCAAAGTTAACAAAGATTTCTGGAGCATCGGTGCCTGTTGTGATAGCCAATAATTTATTATTAAGGTAAATACTTCTTAAATATTTATTGGCACTAATTTCTATTTTAAAAGGCATATTTACAATTGTTCCTTCAATAATGCAATTATGCATTAATAATACATCAATAGGTATTTCACCAAAATTATACAAAGAGCTGGTTTCTATACCATTAGAAATTTGATGATAATAAAATTTTTTAGTAGAATCAATGGATGATTGATTGAGGATAGAAAATGTGGCAATAGTATCTTTATCGAGAACCAGTGAATGAAATTTACCCGGTAATAAATTAGTGAAAGTATTTGTTTCTTCTTCATTTTTTACTTTAACGTTTTGCCCTAAAAGAAATATCTGATAGCTTTTATTATTAATCACATCTCTCGCTTCTTGAAAAAGCAAAATTGGTTCGCCAATTGTATTCAATTGCAGTGCATTATAGTTGTCTATTACAGCTTTGCTTAAATTGGATTTATTTTTTCCTCTTAAAATGAGGTCTTGAAACATGGGTTCTCCCCAGCGAATAATTTGGTCTTTATTATTCAGCAAAAACCGTGCTATATTATTGCTATAATTTACTCTATTTCTTGCCAATCCGGAAGCTGTATTTAAAATAAAATTGTCTCCAATAAACGGCTCCTGTGCATTCACTTCAATTTGTTCGAATTGATTGGTTGAATCAAGTAAAATAGCGGTAGATTTTTTCAATAAATTTAAAAATCCCTTATTGGTTAAAAATAAATTATCTGCTGGTAAGCCAATGCCTTTTTTAGGAAGGGCTTTAATATAAACCACTAAATTGTTTTGTTGTAGTATTTTTCTTCGATGCTGAAAAATGGCATATTGAAATACAAAAACCGATTTAATATCATTTAAAGAAGAATCGGAAGGTTTTAAAGAAGCTATTTTACAATAATCTTTTACAGCATATTCTAATACGTTGAAATTAATTTTAGGAGAGGATATGCTGTTATTTTCATCATCATCTTCATTATTCGATACAGATTGAAATTGAAGCAGCGTATTAGGCGGTAAATGCAGTCCTTTTTTATCAAACAGTAAGCTATCAATTACTTGTGTATATTCTTTAACAATATTTTTGTCTTTAAAATAATTCATTACGGGACCCAGAGAGGAACCGCATTTAAATTGGTTGGGATAAACAATATTTTGTGCTTGTAGGTTAATTCCAATCGTTAAAAAACCAATAAAATAAAATACGTATTTCATTAAGTAGGGCTTATGATGATTTATCTTTAAGTAATTTGGGAGGTTAACCAACATTATAAATATAGTAAAACATATGCATACAACGAATAGAATTATCCCTGCAAAAGAGCAGGTTTATTTAGCTGGTCCAAGAAAAAGGATGAATGAATTATATTTTGCATGGCAAGTATTTATTCAATTTATAAAAGGAGTTAGAACACTACATTTTGTAGGACCCTGCATTACTGTTTTTGGAAGTGCGCGGTTTAAGAATGATCATCCATATTACCAATCGGCACAAGAAATAGGAAAGATGATTGCAGAATTGGGTTTTACTACCATGACAGGTGGAGGGCCTGGCATAATGGAGGCTGCAAATAAAGGTGCTTTTGAAAATGGAGGCATGTCGGTAGGTTGTAATATTAAATTGCCATTTGAGCAAAAGCCTAACCCGTATATGAACAAATGGCTAACGATCGATTATTTTTTTATACGAAAAGTGTTGTTGGTTAAATATTCATATGCCTTCATTATTTTACCGGGTGGGTTTGGTACGATGGATGAATTATTTGAAACAATTACATTGGTGCAAACCAAAGTCATTTACGATTTTCCTATAGTTGTTTTTGGGAAAGCCTATTATGCACCAATGATGAAAATGATTGATGAAATGATTGAAAAGGGCACCATCTCTCCCGAAGATAAAAAGTTGATTTTATATACAGACAATATTGAAGAAGTGAAAAATTTTATCAGTAAATATGTTAGGAAAAATTTTGTCGTAAAACCACATGTGCATCGATGGTGGTTATTTGAAGGCGTATAGAACCATCTCGGACGGCTAATCCCCTCCAATGGAAGGGGATTTAAGGTTGTTCTCGTTCTAATTTTTTCTAGTTGCCTTTTTATTGCTGAATTGGCCTTCCAGACGGTATCGTAAATCCTAAACACAATACCATTATATAAGAGCCAAATGCTTGTTTAGCAGTTCCTTGGTAAACTTTTAATCCACTGTAACGGGCGTAGTCTAATTTGTTGGTATATTCTAAAAAGATGCGGTTGTAAAAAGTAGCTCTGATAGATGCATCTAATCCGATGTTCCAGCCACCAAATTGAAAACCATCATCGTTTGAAAGTCCAAATAAAGTATTTTCAACATGAGGGATAACAGGGCCTATTCCAGCTTTTCCTAAGAAATCAACTTTGAATTTTTTATTATTGCTTTCGTATAAATTTTTTCTTTTTACTATATTAAATAATAAAAAGTTGGCGCCATTGTTTAGATAATAATTAAACCCGTTGGGTTTCGAAAACAATACACTGGTATCTACTTGTCTGCCACCTAAAGTACCCACTACACGTGCCATCTGCCCATCTGCAATAATGTGTTTGGTATGCTCAAAGTTAACCTCCCAAGCCAATCCTTTCTTTTTGTTGAAGAAATTTCCAAAGCGGTAGCTGTATTGTGGTATGCTAATTGGTTTTTTTAACAAGTCCTTATCCCAGCCTACATTATCGTGCGACTCTATATTTTTTAATGTGTAGTTATTGTTCAAAGAGGGCTGACTTACTTTTACTGAAGAGTTAGTGTACCACTCTTTATTGTACCCCCAGGCAAAATAAAACTCTCCTTTGCGCTCTTTTTTATTTGCTTTCTTTTGAGCTTGTGTAGAAGTTACTGTTGCCAATACCATCACTGCCAATAAAAAATTCTTTTTCATTTTTCTACATTTTTAATATTATTCCATTACAGGACGTAACCATTTTTCTGCTTCTGCAGTTTGCATTCCTTTTCTTTTGCTGTAATCATTAAATTGGTCTGTTTGTATTTTACCCACCCCAAAATATTGGCTTTGAGGATGTGAAAAATACCAACCGCAAACCGATGATGCAGGATACATTGCCAAGCTTTCTGTTAAGCTGATGCCAATATTTTTTTCTACATGGATGAGGTTGAACAATTTATATTTTTCGGTATGGTCGGGGCAAGCAGGGTAACCAGGCGCTGGTCTGATGCCACTGTATTGTTCTTTAATTAACGCTTCATTATTTAATAGTTCATTAGCGGCATAACCCCAATATTCTTTTCGGGTTTTTAAGTGCAATACTTCTGCAAATGCTTCTGCAAATCTGTCGGCTAAAGCTTGTAGCATTATTTTATTATAATCGTCGTGACTGGCTTCAAACTGTTGAATGTATTTTTCTATGCCGTGGATGGTAACTGCAAATGCACCCATATAATCTTTTTTACCGGTCGCTACTTGAATGTTGGCTGGTAGAATAAAATCGGCTAACGATAAATTAGGTTGGCCTGCAGCTTTTTTAATTTGCTGACGCAAAAATTGTAGTTCAACCAATTGATTTTTTGTAGCATCAATTACAGTAACTGTATCATCATTGGCAGTTGCTTCTCTAAAGCCAATTACACCTTTAGCAGTAAGCCATTTTTCAGCAATGATTTTGTCTAATAAGGCATTCGCATCATTGTATAATTTGGTAGCTTCTGTACCAATAACTTTATCGGAAAGTATTTCTGGAAAATTACCATGCATTTCCCAAGCAATAAAAAATGGTTTCCAATCGATATAGTCTCTCAACTCGTTTAAATCATAGGCTTCAAAAACTTTATCTCCAATAAAAGAGGGTTGAGTTGGTTGGTAATCTTGCCAATTGATGGTTGTTTTATTTTGTACCGCTTCTTGGTAAGTAAGGTATTGTTTAACAGGTTTTTTATTGTCGAAATTTTCTTTCAGTTGAGTATATTCTGCTTTTAAATCGGCAAGAAAAGTTTTTTTCTGTTCTTTGTTTAGTAACGAACCTGCAACAGTAACGCTTCTGGATGCATCTAAAACGTGAACAATACCCCCATCGTATTCCGGTGCTATTTTAACAGCAGTATGCATTCTAGATGTGGTAGCACCTCCAATGAGTAGAGGTTGTTTCATATTGCGTCGTTTCATTTCTTTGGCAATATGTACCATCTCATCTAATGATGGAGTAATTAGCCCACTTAGTCCGATGATGTCAACATTTTCTTTTTGTGCAGCATCTAAAATTTTATCTGCCGGTACCATCACCCCTAAATCAATGATATCATACCCATTACAACCTAATACAACGCCTACAATATTTTTTCCAATATCATGTACATCCCCTTTAACGGTAGCCATTAATATTTTGGCAGCACCTGCACTTTCTTCATTGGCAGTACCTGCAGCTAAGTGAGCTTGTTTTCTTTCTTCTTTTTCTTGTTCTATATATGGCGTTAAGATAGCCACACTTTTTTTCATTACGCGTGCGCTTTTTACAACTTGTGGAAGAAACATTTTTCCTTCACCAAATAAATCTCCAACTATATTCATGCCGTCCATTAAAGGACCTTCAATTACTTCTAAAGGGCGGGCATATTTTAAACGTGCTTCTTCTGTATCTTGATCAATATAATCTGTGATGCCATTGATTAAAGCATGTGCCAATCTTTTTTCTACCGTCTCATTTCTCCAGGCTTCATCTTTTATTTCTACTTTGCCCTTTGCCTTAACAGTTTCTGCATGAGCAATTAGGGCTTCAGTTGCCTGGTTGTTTTCATTATTTTTATTCAAGATAACATCTTCACATAATTGACGAAGTGTTGGTTCAATTTCATCATATACAACCAACTGACCAGCGTTAACTATACCCATGTCCATACCTGCTTTAATAGCATGGTAAAGAAATACCGAGTGGATGGATTCTCTAACATGGTCGTTTCCTCTGAAAGAGAAAGAAACATTAGATACCCCACCGCTAACTTTTGCCAAAGGCATTAAACGTTTAATTTCACGGGTAGCTTCAATAAAATCTACTGCATAATTATTATGTTCTTCGATACCTGTTGCAATAGCAAAAATATTTGGATCGAAAATAATGTCTTGCGCGTCAAAACCAACTTGGGTAGTTAAAATAGTATAAGCTCTAGTGCAAATTGCTATTTTTCTTTCTTTGGTATCTGCCTGTCCTACTTCATCAAAAGCCATTACAATTACAGCAGCGCCAAAAGCTTTACAAATATGTGCTTGTTCAATAAACTTGGCTTCTCCTTCTTTTAAAGAGATAGAGTTTACTATACACTTGCCTTGTACGCATTTAAGTCCGGCTTGAATAATTTCGAACTTAGAGCTATCAATCATTATGGGAATGCGGGCAATATCGGGTTCACTTTGTAATAGATTTAAAAATGTAGTCATGGCACTAACTCCTTCTAAAAGGGCATCATCCATGTTTACATCTAAAATTTGTGCACCGCTTTCTACTTGTTGACGAGCAACCGACAAAGCTTCTTCGTATTTGTTTTCTTTGATTAAGCGGGCAAATTTTTTAGATCCAGTTACATTGGTTCTTTCTCCAACGTTTACAAAATTCGTTTCGGGTCTAACTACCAAAGGTTCTAAACCCGATAAACGTAAGTATGGTTTAATAGTAGGCATGGTTACAGCGTTGATTCTACAACCGGTAAGGGTCGTGGTTGAATATTTTTTACATTAGCAGCAATGTGTTGAATATGGTCTGGGGTAGTGCCGCAGCAGCCGCCCACAATGTTCACAAAACCTTCTTTTGCCCAATCTTCAATGAAATGAGCAGTTTCGTGTGGTTGTTCATCATATTCGCCCATTGCATTGGGTAATCCAGCATTGGGATAGGCAGAAGTATAACAGGCAGCAATTTGCGAGAGTTCTTCGATATGACTTCTCATTTCAGCAGCACCTAAAGCGCAATTCAGTCCTACACTAAGGGGCTTTGCATGCATTACCGAAGTATAAAAAGCTTCTAAGGTTTGGCCGCTGAGTGTTCTTCCAGATGCATCGGTAATTGTGCCACTGATCATGATGGGTAATTCTTCGGTACCTAAATCTCTAAAGAATTTTTTAACGGCAAAAATGGCACCTTTTGCATTGAGCGTATCGAAAATTGTTTCGATGAGAATTACATCTACACCACCATCAATCAATCCTTTGATTTGCTCGTAATAAGCCTCTACTACTTCATCAAAAGTAATAGCTCTAAATCCGGGATTGTTCACATCTGGTGAGAGGCTTAATGTTTTATTCAAAGGCCCGATAGAGCCTGCTACAAATTTTGGTGGGGAAGAGGGATTTTCTTCTTTGTATTGTCTTATTGCTTCTTTGGCACATTTAGCAGCGGCAACATTTAATTCGTAAGCCAGCGATTGCATGTCATAATCGGCCATAGCAATTGAAGTGCTGCTGAAAGTGTTGGTTTCAATGATATCGGCACCAGCTGCAAGGTATTGTTTATGAATGCCAATGATGATGTTGGGTTGAGTGATGCACAATAAATCATTGTTACCTTTCACATCGCAATGCCAATCCTTAAAACGCTCACCACGATAGTCGGCTTCGGTTAGTTTGTGCCGTTGAATCATAGTACCCATGGCACCATCAATTACTAAAATCCTTTTTGCTAGTTCTTCTTTTATTTGCATACGTATTAGTTCATTCACCAATTAAATTGGAGGTGGTTGATGGAACTATAAACGCTTCAAAATGTAGGAAAATTGCACCCTGAGACGTTTATTAGTTCTTAGAAACCTCTTAAAATGAAGAGGAGTTTTCAGACTGAACAATAAACAAATCTGCCTGAATTGTGTGCAAAGATACTGAGGGAACAGCTATAAAGGATATTTTAGTTGAAATTATTGGTAAACAGCGCTTATTTCGGCATTTACTTTGTCTGTTACTGAAGCGGCTTCAATTTTGTAATCTTTCATTACAATGGGAAACTTGGCCAATGCGCTTATTTTTCCATTGTTAATAGTTATCAATCCATTGGCTGTAATGTTTTTTGCAACGCCGTGTAGGGTTAAGCTTCCGGTAACTTGTGCTTTATAAGTACCATTTTTAGTAAAAATAATTTCTTTGATATTGGTGATAGTTCCTTTAAAATCGGCGCGTGGAAATTTATTGCTTTCAAGGTATTCATTGTTAAAATGGTCTTGCATTTCGGCATAGCCAAACTTAAATCCTTTGATGAGTAGGCTAAAACTAATTGCACCATTGTTGGCTAAACGACTGGTTACTTCATTATTCACCGCTTTTACATCATCATCAGAGGGCGCTACAAAAGAAATTTTGGCGTTGCGAGTGCCGTAGATTTTTTGGGCATTAAGTGGTGAATTTGCCAAAAGGAATATAATGAAAGAAAGGAGCGATAAATGTTTCATATTAAATTTATTTGGAGTGATTTTTGGATTTTTTGGGCTAATTGGTCAGACCACCGTCAGACCATGGTCTGACGGTGGTCTGACCAATTAATATTTATTTTATCAAAATCCCTTCATTGATAACCACATTTGCATCCGGAATATAACCAGTACAGATTCCCTTGAAAGTGATTACAGTACCCACTTTAAGCTCACCAGGATTGGTTTTAAAGGTGCAGTTGATTACAAAAAGCGGATCGTTTGTCTTAAAGTTAACTACCGCTTTGCCATCTTGGTTGGTGCTTACTTCCATTACTTCTCCACTAAGCTCAATTGCTTTGTCTAAGTATAGTTGATTGGCATTTGCTTCATTGGTTTTAAATGCGTCGAACAGTTTTTGAGCAGTAAGGGTTACCGCTTTTTCTGCAGTAACATCACGGTGGGGTTTCGTAAAAATACGGTATGCAATCACTCCTCCAGTAATAATTGCAACGCTTATTGCTATTAATAAAACTTTTGGCCACAACTTCATAAATATGTATTTTAAATAATTTACTCTTGAATCTAGAATTTAAATCAATGTTTAAACAATAAAATTAGGCTATTTTGTCTATTTCCTCTCCATCAACAAAATTATTTAACATATTGTTGAACGGGTAACCGATTTACAATACTTCTTGCAAGTGTCATTTCATCAGCATATTCTAACTCGCCTCCAAAAGCAATGCCTCTTGCAATGGTCGTTATTCTACAATTCGCATTGGCGATTTTCTTTTGGATATAATATATGGTAGTATCTCCTTGGATATTCGGACTCAACGCAAAAACCAGTTCTTCAACTTTTTCAACATTTATACGGGTTACCAACGATTCTATGGTTAACTGATCGGGGCCTATGCCATCTAATGGAGAGATAATTCCGCCTAAAATATGGTATGTGCCATTAAACTGTTGAGTACTTTCTATAGCAATTACATCTCTAATATTTTCAACTACACAAATAACTTGCTGGTTACGCATTGTATTGGAACAAATGGTACAAACGGAACCATCACTAATATTGTGGCAGCGTTTGCAAAATTGAATATCTCTGCGCATTTTGGCAATTGTTTCACCAAAAAGTTGTACTTCATTTACATCTTGCTTGAGCAAATGTAAAACCAATCGTAAAGCAGTTTTTTTACCAATTCCGGGTAATTTGGCAAATTGAGCCACAGCATTTTCAAGAAGTGATGAGGGGAGTTGCATTTTGTAAAGATAATCAGTTTACTTTGTGGTTTAAGTTTTCAGCATATGTTACATAATTTTAATTCCGGTCCTTCTATTCTACCACAGTCAGTGTTGCAACAAGCTGCTGAGGCAGTTATCAACTATAACAATGCTGGTTTATCGCTGCTCGAATTGGGACATAGAACCAATGCATTTCAAGAAATATTACAAGAAGCTAAAGACGCAGTTAAGCAGCTGATGCAGTTAAATGAGGAATATGAAGTATTGTTTTTGCATGGTGGTGCTACCACACAGTTTATGCAAATCCCTATGAATTTGTTAGATAATACTGCTACGGCAGCATATTGCGATAATGGCATTTGGGGAAATAAAGCCTATAAAGAGGCTAGAAATTTTGGTAATGTAGTTTTAGTGAGTGATGGAAATGCTGAAAAGTACCAATCAATCAATAAAAATTTTACCGTACCTGCCGATGCTGCATACTTACACATTACCTCTAATAATACTGTAGAAGGTACACAATGGCATAGTTATCCATCTACCAATATTCCACTGATTGCTGATATGAGCAGCGATATTTTTAGTAGACCAACTGAATTCAATAAATGTTCGCTCATATATGCCGGTGCCCAAAAAAACATGGGTGCAGCAGGTGTTAATTTAGTGGTGCTGAAAAAAAATATATTGGGAAAAATTAGTCGTCCTATACCCACCATTATGAACTATCAAAAACATATTGAAGCAGGTTCATTAATGAATACACCACCCGTTTTTGCGGTATATGTAAGTATGTTAACGCTTCGCTGGATTTTGCAAGAAGGGGGGTTAATTGAAATGGGTAAAAGGAATAAAGCAAAATCTACATTATTGTATAATACCATCGAGTCGTTGCCTATTTTCACAGCACCTGTAGCTAATGAAGATAGAAGCGAAATGAATGCTGTTTTCTTTTTAAAAGATGCTGCATTAGAAGAACCTTTTTTGGCTTTGTGCAAACAAGAAGGTATGGTAGGGGTAAAAGGTTATAGAACTGTTGGCGGCGTAAGGGTAAGTATGTATAATGCATTACCAATAGAAAGCGTGCAAGTGTTTTGTGATTTGATGCAATTTTTTGCACAAAAAAATGGATAAAACTATTGAAACGATAACATTTATTTATAAATTATAGACCGATATTTGCGGCATGGCATATATAAAACCTTTCAAAGCATTACGACCACAACCGGGCATAGCCAAACAATTGGCAAGCCTACCTTATGATGTACTTAGCAGTGCAGAAGCTAAAAAAGAAGCACAAGGAAATCCATATACATTTTTACACATAACTAAAAGTGAAATTGATCTTTCCGATAAAATAGATGTACACTCACCTGAAGTATATCAACAAGCCAAACACAGTTTAAATAATTTCATTTTAAGAGATTTGCTTTTTAAAGAAGCGAAAGAGTGTTATTACATATATCAATTAATTATGAAAGGCAGGGCACAAACTGGTTTGGTTTGTGTAAGCAGTGTAGATGATTATGAGCGAGATGTAATTAAGAAACATGAGTTTACTCGACCTGAAAAAGAGTTGGACCGGATTACCCATATACAAACTACTGGTGCACAAACAGGCAATGTGTTTTTAGCTTATAGAAACAATGCTAAAGTAGATGCTATTATCGATCATTGGAAAGCAACAAAAAACACTGCTTACGATTTTACTGCAGAAGATGGTATTCAACATACAATATGGATTGTAAACGACGATATTACCATTGCCGAAATTACTCGTTTATTTGCTGAAGAAGTTCCATGTACATATATAGCCGATGGACATCACCGCGCAGCTTCTGCCGCTAAAGTAAGAGCAGCATTGGGTGTAAAAGCAACTCCGGAAGCCGATTATTTTTTAACCACTTTGTTCCCTTCTAACCAGTTGTATATTATGGATTACAACAGAGTGATTAAAGATTTAAATGGCTTGTCGGTAGCCGATTTTCTTACCGCACTAGAACAATCATTTGTAGTAAATTTAAAAGGCAAACAAGTATTTCATACAGATGCTTTACATACACTTGGCTTATATATTGATGGCAATTGGTATAGCTTAACAGCAAAAGAGGGAACATTTACCAATGATCCAATTGGTATTTTAGATGTGAGCATATTGCAAGAAAAAATTCTCGACCCCATTTTAGGAATTAAAGACCAGCGGACCGATAAACGAATAGATTTTGTTGGGGGTATTAGAGGATTAACTGCTCTTGAAGATCGTGTAAATAGTGGTGAAATGGCCTGTGCATTTAGTTTGTATCCTGTTACTATAGACCAATTATTTACTATTGCAGACAGTGGTAATGTAATGCCACCCAAAAGCACATGGTTTGAGCCTAAATTAAGAGACGGATTGATAACGAATATGATTGTGTAACAATGTCAAAATTAAAAAGGCAAAAAGCAAAAGTAAAAATTCAGAAAAACACAAAATTAAAAAGCTTTTAATAACAAAGCGTTCGTTAGGTATAACGGACGTTTTTTTTTGCATCGATACACAATTATTGTATTTCCTTTTTTATGTCTACATTATTTCATAATTTAACCCTCTAATTAATTGATTGTATATAAAATATGCCATATATAAGGGTTTCATTAATCTCCCAATAATATTAAGCAATTTTATCAGACAATATAAATTCAACAGTAAAACAGTATTTTATCATGAACTATACCCGTTTATTCGATTGTATAGCAGTTCAATTGGCCAAGTTTCCACAAAAAGATATGTTGAATGCAAAAATAAATGGTCAATGGAAAAACTACAGTACTCAAGAAATTGCCGCAACAGTTAATCAATTAAGTGCGGGATTGTTAAAGTTAAATGTTTCTGCCAATGATTTTTCTCCGGAGGGAAGCGATAAAATTGCCATAATTAGTAATAATAGACCAGAATGGTTAATTACCGATATGGCTGCTCAACAAATTGGTGCAATATTGGTGCCTGTTTACCCAACCACTAATCCCCTTGAGTTGCAATTTATTTTAAACGATGCTGCAGTAAAATATATTTTTGTTAGTAGTGAAGATTTATTACAAAAAGTAAATAGCATACTCGGTAAGGTTCCATCCTTGCAAGGCGTGTTTACCTTTGATCAAATTGAGGGTGCTGCTAACTGGACAGACGTTATCAACTTAGCAGATGAAACTTCTCTTGAAAAAGTAAACGAAATAAAGAAAACCATTCCGGAAGAACATTTAGCAACCATTATATATACTTCGGGTACTACAGGTACTCCCAAGGGAGTTATGTTAACGCATAGCAACCTATGTTCTAATGTAAAATTTGCGAAAGAGAGTTTTCCGTTTGCAGATGCACCCGATATTAAAGTGCTTAGTTTTCTTCCATTGAACCATATTTTCGAGAAAACGGTATCCTATATTTACATGTTCAGCGGCATGCGAATTTATTATGCCGAAAGTTTAGAAACAATTGCCGATAATTTACGAGAAATAAAACCAGATGGCTTTTGTACGGTACCTCGTTTATTGGAAAAAGTATTTGAAAAAATAATGGCCAAAGGCAATGAACTCACTGGCACAAAACGAAAACTGTTTTTCTGGGCAGTTGGTTTAGCCGAACAATACGACAATCGTATAAGTGGGGGCGTTTGGTATAATTTCCAACTAGCCATCGCTAACAAACTTATTTTTAGCAAATGGCGTGAAGCCCTTGGTGGAAGGGTAAACTTTGTTGTTACTGGCGGCGCTGCTTGTCAACTTAAGTTGATGCGTATTTTTAATGCTGCCGGTATCCCGGTATACGAAGGATATGGACCAACAGAAAATAGTCCGGTTATTACAGTAAACCGCCAAACACCCGGCGGTACTAAATTCGGAACAGTAGGGCCAAAAATTAACGGCATTGAAGTGAAGTTGGCCGAAGATGGGGAAATTTTAGTGAAAGGCCCATGTGTAATGAAAGGATATTACAAACGACCTGATTTAACTGCCGAAACAGTGGTAGATGGATGGTTGTTAACAGGTGATATTGGCGTTTGGGAGGATGACATCTTTTTAAAAATTACCGACCGAAAAAAAGAACTCTTTAAAACAAGTGGAGGTAAATACGTTGCCCCTCAACCAATAGAAAATAAATTAAAAGAAAGTCCATTTGTAGAGCAAGTAATGGTAGTAGGTGCTGAACGTAAATTTGTTGGTGGACTAATTGTTCCATCATTTCCTGTATTACAAGAATGGATGCGAGAAAAAGGAATACCCTATACTACCAATGAAGATGTAATCAATCACCCAAAAGTATTAGAACTGTATAGAGAACTTGTTGAAAGTTTCAATAAATTTTTTAATCATGTTGAACAAATCAAAAAGTTTGAATTATTGCCTCGGGAATGGACCATTGAAACCGGAGAAATGACTCCGAAAATGAGTTTGAAGAGAAAAGTTGTGATGGAAAAATACAAAGATGCAATTGAAAGAATATATAGTTAGTATAATTGATGAAGTAGTATTTTTTGTGGATGATGCAATAAACTAGTTGAATTTGAACAAACAGGCTACAGAAGATCATGCAGCTTTTCAACAACAAATAGCGGAAGCTGTTGATGCTGCATTAATTGACGAACGAGCAGCAATCAGTAAAGAATTACACGACAATGTAAATCAAGAATTGGTATTGGCACTCATGTACATTGGAGCAGCTGAAAAACAAATAGTAGATAATATTGAGTGGTTGAAAAAATCAAAGGAAATAATTACTAAAGCTATTCACTGTATTCGACAACTTTCACATGAACTATCACCCAAAAATGATGGTGCATTTTTACTAGTAGAAAAAATCAATCAATTAGTAGAAAAAATTCAATTTGTACATCCAATAAATATCGAATTCAATGCAAGTGAGTTTGATGAAAATAATTTACCTGAAACAGTAAAATTAAACCTATTTCGAATCATTCAGGAATTGGTGCACAATACATTGAAGCATGCCCAAGCAAACCATTTGACAATACAATTACGTTCTTATCAGCAACGGATATCATTGCTTGTATCAGACGATGGTATTGGCTTTGATGCTTCAGCAGTACCTGCTGGAATAGGGTTGGCAAATATTGCAGATAGAGTAAAAATAATGGGAGGTGAAATGCATATTGTGAGTAATATTGGTGCGGGTTGCGAAACGAATATAAATTGCAAACCAATATTATAACTATAGTGGAATTTATTTTCTGGAGTACTACTTAAAGAAAAGGCTGCATTTAAGCAGCCTTTTCTTTTGACACGTTAAAATACATCTTAAAAACCAAAACTAGTTCCAAATCTCATTGTATTAGATAAAGGGTTTTTTGAAATTCCATTTCCTGCAGGTACTAAGTAAGAGAAATTAAATTTAAGTTTTTGCACTTTATAACTAGCACCCATGGTGAAGTATTGTCCATTTCCTCTTGATTCATCTCCATATTGATAACCACCTCTTAAATAAAACTGATCATTATAATTGAATTCAACGCCACTTGAAATTCGAAATGTAGAAAAAGCATTGGTACCATCAGAAGATTTAAATGCATTGAACCAACTTTTTATAATTGATTGATTAAAATAATCATCTTGCTCTCCATTTGCATTTGATGTGGGGAAATCTGGTACTAATAACTTATTAAAGTCAACACCAAACTCAATTGAATGATCATTATCCACTTTCTTTAAATACCCGATACCAATACCTAAATTAGCAGGCATTAAATATTTGCTGTTGGCTTGGTCTGAATAACTTATTCTTCCGCCCAAATTAGAAAGTACTAGCCCAGCGTGTAAACCCTCGGAATTTTTCTTTTGTTGATAAAACAAGCTAATGTCACCTGCCATTGTTTTACCGGCAAAATAATTAATGTTTGAACTAGCCAATGACCCATTAATTAATTTTGAGTAGATGTATTTTAATTTTACACCAATACCAAAGTGATCCGATAATAATAAACTATAACCCATATCTAAACTGTATTCATAAGGCTTTGATGAAGGGAGCACATTGCCATTTTGATCACTAATTACCATATCTCCAACACTGAAATATTTTAATGAACTACTGAAACTGCTTTTGTCGTTTATTTTTCTATAATAACCAGCAGTTAATAAGTATACATCACTTAATCCAATGTTAGATAACCAAGGGGTATAGTTTAATACCAGATTTTGTTTTTCTGATAGCAATGGAAGTTTAGCGTTGTTACCAAATACGTCATTGGTTTCTGCACTTATTCCGATATGCAAATTTCCAAGACCACCCGACCTAGCATCGGGTGTAATTAATAAAAATGGCACTGAAGTACTTTGAATTTTTGTAGTACTGGTTTGAGCATTCAAAAAAGTACTAAACAACAATGAAGATGTTAAACTTATTTGAATGATATTTTTAATTAAATGCATAGCTGTTTTTTTTCGGTGTCTAATTATAATTTAACCATTTTAAATTTCTCTCTTATTCTGCCATCTTCAGATGAAACTTCGATGATGTATACTCCCGGAAATAAATGTTTTAAGGACACTTTTCCAGTAGGTTGAATACCTTTTATAACATCAATTTTTTGTCCGGTAGAAAAATTATAAATAGTTACGTTAACGGTTTGTATTCCTGGAACAGGTAAGTTTAAATTAATATAATCTGTAAATGGATTTGGTTTAGGATAGATGTTTACCAGCCTTTCTCTGTCATCAATTGTAGATTTGATATAAGCGTATTCTGCGCTTAAAGGACTGGCGCATCCATTCTCAATCAATTTAACACCATATTTACCATCTATATCTGGGCTTATTTTATTACTAGTTGCGTTATTGATAGCGTTACCATTTAAATACCATTGATTTCCAATTGCAATATTGGATACCAAAGTGCCA
This sequence comes from Sphingobacteriia bacterium, assembly GCA_947452295.1. Taxonomy (GTDB): domain Bacteria; phylum Bacteroidota; class Bacteroidia; order Chitinophagales; family Chitinophagaceae; genus Sediminibacterium. The sequence goes on along the minus strand of CANGCK010000020.1, from coordinate 7,860 downwards.
TCCCAGTCTCTTTTAATAATTGGTGTTACTGGAATTGGATAAGTAGTAACCGTTATTTTTGCCCTTGGTCCTTCACAGGTGGTATTGGTATTTAGCTGGCTTACATAATAGTCTACATTTCCATTGGTAGTAGTTATTGGCGTAGGAGCTGAAGCTAATGCTGTACCTCCTGTTGCTAAAGTGTACCATTTTAAAGTGCTGCTGCTTGCAGGTGTTGCTGTTAAAGCAACTGCTTTATCATTGTTACAATAAGCGATATTGCTTACAGTTGGTGCTTCAGTAGCATTGATTGTAACGGTTAATTTAGCTCTAAGTCCTTCACAGCCTACAGCAGTAATTTGACTGGCATAGTAGTCTGTAGTTCCAATAGTTGTAGAAACAGGTTTAGGTGAAGTAGAAAGTGCACTCCCACCGCTAGCTGTTGTATACCATTTTGCCAAATTACCCGGTAATATGTTAGCTGTCAAATTATTTGTAGTAGTATTAATGCAATAGCTGAGGTTAGAAACTACTGGCACTGCCGGTGTAGCATTAACTACTACTTTAATATTTGACCGTTGACTTTCGCACTGGTCACTGCTTATTTGGCTTACATAGTAATTGGCAGTTCCGGCAGTTGTTGTAGCCGGAATTGGTGTTGTAGTTGAACCACTGCCACCTGATGCAGCAGTATACCATAAAGCGGTATTACCCGACAAAATACTAGGAATAAGTGCAGTAGCGGTATTTCCTGTACAATAGGTAATATCACTTACAACAGGTTTAGCTGGTATGGCATTAACTTTTACTGTTAGCTTTACTCTATCGCTTTCACAACCATTGGTAGATAATTGTGAAATAAAATAGTCATAAGAACCGGTAGTAAGTGTTGTTGACACAGGTACATTGGTTAATGGCAATCCCCCTGTTGCTGAAGTATACCAGTTAAGTGTATTTGAATCGGTAGGAGCAGCTAAGCTCTTTGTAGTACCCTCACAAAAAATCGCATCGGTAATAACTGGCTTAATTGGAAGAGGGTTAATAATTACTGTTTTTGCATCACTAGCTTTAGAAACAGTACCAAAATTTACTAATACACTGTAGTCTCCAGCTGTTTTAGCAGTATAGGTAACACCAGTTTCTCCAGAAATTGGATTGCCATTTACGTACCATTGATTTCCAGTTGCTTCAGTAGAAGCCAATTCCACGCTTTGTCCTTCACATAATGTTAAGTTACCATTAACAGTAACAACCGGTTTATTGGCATCTTCTACAGTTATACTTTTTGTTATTGTATTTGAACAACTATTGGCATCCGTTACTGAGTATGTTACAGTTACAATGCCAGGTATAATACCATCAATTTTGCCAGTTGTGGCATTGATTGTTGCAATGGTATTATTGCTGCTACTCCAGGTACCACCTGTTGTAGCAGGTTGAGTTAAGGTTAAATCAACAGACTTACTAGCTCGTAAAATACCAGGAATATCGATGCCAGTTAATATTGGTTGAGGATTGATGCTTATTGTAACAGATTGAATAGATGGAGTACAACCAAAACTATTGTCGCCTTTAATAAAGTACGTTCCAGACGCACTAATACTGTTCGGATTAGTAATAGCTGTTGTAGCCGCTGCATCTGAAAAATAAGTATAGTTGGTAACATTGGTTGAATTTGCTACAATAGCATTTGCTGTAAGATCTATTGTAGCCGGTGCACAAACTGCAGTGGGGTTAGTTATTACTACAGTAGGTGCGCTAATTGAACAAATATCTGGGTCAAATCCCGGATCTGTAGGAGTTGCTGCATTGGTATTGGTATTGTTTACTGCGCCAATATAAATTGCTGAAGTAGGAATTGATAAAGCGCCCGCAGCATTTGCTCTTATAAAAAATCCCTCCATAGAAGGAATCACAATATCTGTTACACTTCCCTGACTACCACTCGCAGTACCTGTTTTAAACGCACCAGCTTTAATTTTTGCACTTGTTGCATTTTCTTTGGCGTTGTACCAGGCAATTTCAGCACCTGTTAATGAACTAGCTGTTAAAACTGTTGATAGGCTAATCGGTGCAGCATAGGGGTTAGCAATGAAATACCACTTGTTGGCATCTAAATTTTTTGCTGCTGGCGCTGCAGTATTTAAACTGTCTTTAACTGAAACAGTTACATTGCTCGGATCTGCATTATATACTGCGTTAACTCCTTCACCTGCAATGCCCTTAATGAATAAAGCAATACTAGTATTTCCAGCCCAAAATTCAATACCTAAAGTCGCCGGTGTCCAGCTTTCTGAACTATTAAAAGTTTTAATAGTTGGCTTTGCAAAATCTATGTCAAAAGGAGTAACACTGTTCGTAGCTAAATTATTAAAGAATGTTTTACTGGTTGCTTTTAATGGGTTGCCTAATAAATACCAACCACGTTGGTTGCCAATATATTTTAGTACTTTAACAATACCATGAATAGTTGCATTGGTTCCTGTGATAGCAGCAACACTTGCTGAACCATTTGCGGAACTTAATAAGTTGATTTGATAAGGAGTTCCTCCGGATGTATACGTATTTAAACCATAGTTATTGGAAATTTTCAAGGTACCACTTATGGATATATTTTTATTGATTGCAACCGAGTCTGCACTTGCATTGATTTCTAAATTATTTACAAAACTTGGAAACCCACTCCCTAAACTTGGATTACTGGCCGAAGTAGTTGTATAAATAACATTAGTCAATGAATCAAATGTTCGGGTAGCAGTTCCATTTCTTAAATTACCTGTAGAAGTAGATTGATCAATTATACCAGAACTACTTCCAATTGCGATGGTACTTCCTGCCTCTGTGGTAAAAGATCCTGTTCCATTAATGTAGTTTGAACCAATATCTATCTTCGCATTAGATTTTATTACGGTAGAAGTATTTACCGCAAAGGAGTTGGTAACTTTAAATCCTGTTGATGTGGTGTTTGAAATAATTAATTTCCCAAATGTATAGCCACTTGCAGCTACTTGTTGTAATACCGAACCTGAACCTGCGTATTCTACAGTACTATTTGCATCAAGTGTTTTAAGTGCTAAACCCGAAGTATTGTTTTTAATAATTAATTTACCATTTGCATTCACAAAGGTTGATCCTTGTAAAGCACTATCGGTAGTAAAAGTTATATTATTGGTTCCATCTCCAACAGTTATTTTGGAAGTACTTGGCAAAGTTAAATTTTTATTTAAAGAGCTACTAGAGATGATGTTGAACGCACCAAAACCCTGCGATGAAATAGGTGTATTAGCTGGCGAACCCACCACTGTTGCTCCAGTAGGATCGGTGGTCCATGAACCAGCAGCGGTAAGATCCGTGGCGCCGCTTACATTATAATAATTGGCATAAACTATACCACTGCAACTCACCGTTTTATTACTTGCACCTGTTGAACTAAAAGTAATCACTTCGGGTGTACCTGTTGTACCAGCTGAATCAGCAGCAGCGCCTGATTTAACCCTTATATAAATTGGTGTTGAAGCAACTGTGCCACCACTTTGTGAAACGGTAACAGTACTTCCAAAACCACTTGTAGCCGATGTTTTAGAAACTTCATATTTAGTACTACCGGTTACTATTACATCATTGGTAAGGTTAATGCCACTTAAATTCACAATTTGTGCATCAGATGCGGTTAGGGTATTGGTATTAAAAGCGCTTAATGTAGATTTATCTAAAGAGATGGTTGGTGTTGGACTGTAAATTGTAGATCCTGTTATAGTAGGACTAGCAATGGAAAATGTAGAACCCGATGATGCAGATGAACTCATTCTCCAAATCACAATTCTAAGCTTAAAAGATTTGCCTAAATCAACATTACAGGCTGGTATTGTAAAAGTTAAAGTAGTATTAACTGCTGTAAGAACTCCACCTGTTGTGGCAACGGGCCCATTAAATGTGGAGGCCGTTGGACTGGCAGAAGCCACACCACCGTAACTACCCGAAGCTACAGAGGGTGTAGGTGCTGAAAGCCCAGTAAATGTAACGCCATTATCAATAGAATAGCCTGCTGCAATTCCACAATAGGTAGCCGCATTGCTGGATGATATTGCTATGTTGAAACTTGTAATACTTAATTTGTAATTAGATGCTGGAGTAAGTGTAAACTCCATATATGGACCTATTTTGCCACTTGATCCAACCGAATCATATGTAGCTGCACAAGAAGTTGAGGCTTTCCCTGATAAACCAGTTCCAGAAAAGGCACCACTAGTTTGAGAAGTAGCACCAGTAAACATGCCACCCGCTCCAGAAGTAAATGTAGCAGTTGATGCAGTTAAATTACTACTACCTGCACCTGTAACTGAAGCGGTTAAGTTAGCAGTAAAGGGCCAATTGGCAGAAAAAGCAGTGGTTTGTCCTTTAATATTATTTGCAACAATAAATGTTAGTACAAATAATGCGATAAAGTTTAAATACAAATTCGATTTAAATCTTCGTAAAAGATTCTGTTTCATATGCAGTCGTTAATTTTCTTGTAAATACCTTTCATAAAAAGGTATATGGCAGTATACCACAATACAAGTTATACCATGCTGCAACTTTTGCAAGTGCTTAAACGAAAAATATTTACTACAACGATTTCGTTAAGTTTCGTAAATATTTCGTTTTGTTAAACTAATTTAAAATTAGCACCACTTAAAGTTTAACCAATTTAAAAGGATGTTGAATTAGCCTATTTTTAGTGCTCACCCTTAAAATATACCCCCCTTGGCTTAAGTTGTGTAGGTTGAGTAAAGTATTTGAAACAACTTCTTTTTGCTCAAACACTATTTTCCCGGTAGCAATTTCCACCAACTGAATATTCACTTTTGTTGTTTGATTAATTGTAAATTGAACGATAATATTTTCATAGAAAGGATTGGGTAGTATTTTTATATACTCTGAACTGCTTAAATTAAATATTCCAGTAAGTAAATACGGATAACTTGCACTGATAGCACTTTCACAGCCATTTTGAATAGTTTTAACACTGTAATTCCCGTTACTATTGGGTTGATAAATTTTATTGGTTTCCCCTCCAATAATTGTTAAATCCTTGTACCATTGGTTACCTACATCTGCACTAGATACCAACTGATTAGTTTGGTTTCTGGTTATAGTAGGCGTTGCTGGTATAGCGTTCACCACTATATTTATTGCTGCTGAAACTATGCCATTGACCATCACAGTATATGCACCTGTAGTTGAAGCAGTATAAGTTTTTGCTGTAGCATTGGCTATTAAAGTACCATCTTTATACCATTGATTTCCAACGTTTTCACTTGAGGTTAAAACAATGGAACTTCCTGCACAAAAGTTAGTTATACCGTTGCTAGAAATAGTTGGTGTAATGATTGGTGCCGCTACAACTGTTATTGTTGTTGAAACTGTTTTTATACATCCATTACTATTTGTTAAGCTGTATACAATAATAGTTGTGCCAATTGCTAATCCATTTACAATACCCGAACCATTAATGGTGGCAATATTTATATTACTACTTTGCCAACTTCCGCCAGTTGTGGTATTTGTTAGGGTAATACTTGCGCCAACATTTACTTGGGTAGTACCCGAAATAGGGTTTACCACTGGTAATGGATTAATCGTAATGGTAGTGCCTGCAGAACTTACACTATTAACTACAACGGTATAGCTGCCAGATGCTTTAGCAGTATAAGTTTTTGCTGTTGCATTGGCAATGATTGCTCCATCTTTATACCACTGGTTTCCATTGTTCTCACTTGATGTTAAAACAACAGAATCACCGATACAAAAACTAGTGTTACCTGATGCTGTTATGGTTGGCGATTGCGTTGGGTTTGTTGCTGCTTCAACCGAGATGGTTACATTCGAACTATTGCTACATCCATTATTATTGGTATAACTATAGGAGATAAGTGAAGTGCCTACAGCTATGCCGGTTACTACCCCTGTACTAGATATACTGGCTACAGCCGCATTACTACTGCTCCAACTACCACCAGCAGTTGTATTTGTTAAGCTGATGGTACTCCCTACTTTTACAGAACGCAAGCCAGTTATTGCAGCAACAACTGGTAATGGGTTTATCGTAACAACAATAGGCAATCTAGTACTTTCGCAATTTTCAATAGTATCTTTTTGAGTAACATAATAAGTGTTTGTATTGGCTGTATTGGTAAGTGGTGTAGGAGCAGTGGTTGAGGCGATGCCACCAGTAGCAACTGAATACCATTGTAATACATTGCCACTTGATGTGGTGGCTGTTAATGGAGATGCTGTTGCATTTAAACAATAGCTAATATTACCATTGTCAACTACTGGTGCCGAAGGCGTAGCAACGCTACAATCGTTGCCAGGAATTTCAATTAAACTTGCTGTTCCAGCAGGAACATTACTGATGGCATATACATCATTGTTAGAAGCAATTGAAGTAAAGGATTCGGCACCCGTTAAAGTTCCATCTACCTGACTAATTGTTTGTCCAGCTAAACTATAGGTTGCACCCGAAACAACAGTTTTACCCAAGGATCCTGTTATAGATCCTCCGCTTGCAATTAAATCGTACCGCTTTGCAGCCATTTTTGCATTAGAAACACTTAAGTTAATTGAAGTGTTTGAAACATCTGTTGTAGTGGTTCCTCTATTGATGATTAAAATTCTAATGGTGTTCAAACTGTCTTTGCAAGACCAAATAGTAATATTAGGATTGGAATTCGTTTGTGGTGTTACCGTTAAAAGTTTCCCACCTTTTTGTACGGTTTTTGCAAATAACAGCATGCCATAATAAAGCGGATTAACCCTTACTTTATTACCACTTGTTACAAAACTGCTTGAAAACGTGAATGGCGAATAGTAAGTACTTGAACCACCTGCAGTCATAAAATTAATTCCAGTTGAACCTGCTTTTACTAATTCAAACATATAATCCATTGCCCATAAAGCAGATCCAAAAGCATCACTTACCCCCAATGTTCCTCCTCCTGCAATAGAATTTGCTTCTGCTAATCTGAATGGTACATTTTTGCTTTTGCTTGCATTAATTAGTGGCGCAAGACCACTAGCACTATTAGAAACAGCATCATTGGTGTATTTAGTATCTAAATATTTTGACAGCCAACTTGTAGATCCTTGATCTAATCCCAACGCATAATCATGCACCGTAACCAGTTTTAAGCTGCTTCCCACATTGTCTATAAATGTGCCAATTTGGGGCGACCAAGTATTGGTGGTATTATTAGTTTTAGCCAAAACAGGACCAGCAACATTTCCATACGCAACTATTGCGTTTTTTATTACATTAAATTCATTGGTAAATTCAGCTAAACTATAGGTATTTGTTCTTCTTGAATTAGACACAAATGCATCCGGCTCATTACTTACTTCAAATAAAAAAGGATAATTTGAAAATGTTGTACTGATAGTACTGGCGAAGTTTGCAGCTCTATTTGGATCTATATGCGCTAAACTTATGCCAAACAATGAATTGGGTTTGTAATTAAGTCCATCTAAAAAAGATTTATAGTTGTTTAAATCCGAAGAAGTAAACGAAGGATTCGATGCATTAAAACTAGGAGTTGTAGCTGGGCAAGATGTACAAGTAAACCCTGCTGCATTGTTCCATGCTGTAGGAGCAGTATTATATGGGCTGGTACCTTGCCAATACATACTATTATTACCCAGTATTCTAATATCTGTTTTTTGGAAAGGGAATAAATTATTAAACAATTGTTGTGTAATTACACGAGTATTTGTAGAATTGTAATTAGTACTAAAATATTGACCGTAATAGGCAGGGTCAAATGATATGCCTAAAAAATTTTCAGGTACAATGGTGTTGCTTGCATTCGGATTGATTACAAATGTTTGTCCAGAACTTTGATT
>CANGCK010000019.1 GCA_947452295.1 Sphingobacteriia bacterium | reverse complement strand
GAAGCTAATCTGTTTACTACTACTGTATAAGTTTTTGTTGAACTGTCTTGCGCAGTTACAACGGTTGTAATCGTATTGTTACCAACTGTTAATGATATACTTCCACTTGCTGCGCCTGATGTAACCGCAACTCCATTTACTTTAACAGATGCTGTTGCATCGCTGATGGTTGGTGTAATTGTAATGGATGAAACAGCATTCGCAACTGTATCTACATAACTAATTGTACCTGCAGCAAATGCAGGACTGATTGTTCCAGCACTTACTGACAAAGTAGATAAATTCGCATTGCTAGAAGCTAATCTGTTTACTACTACTGTATAAGTTTTTGTTGAACCGTCTTGTGCAGTTACAACGGTTGTAATTGTATTGTTGCCAACTGTTAATGATATACTTCCACTTGCTGCGCCTGATGTAACCGCAACACCATTCACTTTAACAGATGCTGTTGCATCGCTAATGGTTGGTGTAATTGTAATGGATGAAACAGCATTCGCAACTGTATCTACATAACTAATTGTACCTGCAGCAAATGCAGGACTGATTGTTCCAGCACTTACTGACAACGCAGATAAATCCGCATTGCTAGATCCTAATCTAATAACAGTAATTGTATATGTTCTTACAGTACCGTCTTGGGCGGTAACTACTGCAGTAATATTATTACTTCCAATATTTAATGAAATACTTCCACTAGGTGTCCCATTTGAAACTAATACACTGTTTACTTTAACAGTCGCATTCATATCACTTAAAAAAGGGCTAAAAGTAATTGAACTTATAGCATTGGCAACTGTATCGGTATAATTGAGTGTATCCTTGTTGAAGGCCGGACTCAATGATCCAGCACTCAACACTATTGAGTTCAAATTTGCGTTACTCGATCCTAAACGAACTGCAATTACTGTATCTCTTTTAATAGATCCATCTACAGCAGTTACTTCAATAAAAATATAGCTATCGTTACCTGGCATTAAATTAATACCTTGGCTTGCAGTTGCATTTGAAACAACCAAACCATTTATTCTTACGGTTGCATTAACATCACTTAAATATGGGGTAAGCGTAATTGAAGAGACAGCATTGGCTACAGTATCATAAAACTTACTTATGGTAGCACTATAAGATGGAGTTAATGTTCCAGCACTAACCTTTAATGAATCTAATTTATTGTTAGCAGATTTTACACGATACAAAGCATATTTTCCTGAACCTAGAACAGGTGTAAAAGTTGTAGTTAACTCATCAACCAGGTATCGATAATTTACAGAATTACCTACAAGCGCATTAAGACCTACACTTCCAACATCTGCACCACTGAAAAAAGATGCTCTACCGCCCGCACCTGTAGTTACGGTAGGAGATCCTGTAACAATTATATTACCACCAGTTGAATCACCTACTGATTTAGATCGTCCCGCATTTAAAATAATTGCACCAGATGAAGTAGAAGTAGTAGCAATATTTTCTGATAAGTTTATATTTCCTGTTACCGTTTCAATATATACCGAATCAGTAGCTGTAATACCAGTTGGATTCACTTGTCCAATTGTAAGTGCTCCATTATTGGTAAATAAAACTTTACCCGAAGGTGTTGTTGCATCTCCTGCAGCAAACGTCCCAACTGTATTCAATGAATTTTTCAAATTAAAAGATCCAGGACCCAACAAACCTAACTTACCAGCAATAATTGGTGATTTCTGTGTTACCGTACCAAATGAATTAATCACTACATGTTGAGTTGACCCAGTAGTAATTGATGAATCGATATTAATATTATTACCATACAAATTTATAGGCCCTGTTAAGGATATACTTTTAGAGATCGTGATATTCGATGAATCATTTGTTTTACCGATTCCTAATCCTGTAATGTTGTATAAATTTAATCCAGATACAGACGTAGGCCATGTAAAGATTGTAGGAAAAGTTTTACTGTAGGGAGCAATAGTAAAACTACCAGTAGTATTAACGGTGGCACCTCCGATATTATAATTATCTGCAATAATGGTAACATTAGATGAGCTGGTTGCTAATGAACCCTTACCAAGTGTATTTTTACTTGGCATGTAAATACCATTATTAGCCAATGAACCCACGGGCTTTTGTGCGATAATTTTAATATTACCGGTAGAAGATTGGATTTTTGTAGAATCGGTACCCGTATTTTGATACAATACCATGTTGTAATTAAGACCGGTATTTAAAGTACTAATTCCAGTAACCTGAATATCACCATTTTCGGATTGAATTAATGTTGAAGCATTACTCCAAATACAAATACCAAAAACATATGAATTGGTAATAGCCGATGATGCATCTGTTACATCACCGGTAGTAGTAATCGTTCCAGTTCCGGAAGTTTTAATTGTAGCTCCTGCATAAGGAATATAAATTCCGTAGTGCTCTTTGCTATAGGTATTTGAGTTTTTACCAAATACAGTAATATTTCCACCCGCAGCATCTAATATAGCTGCAGATAAAACAATCGCTGAATTAGAAGTGGTATCCGTTACACTGGATGTATTTGTTGCTGAAAACAGATATGGATTCGTGGTATTTGGTACATTTAATGTAATATCTCCCCCGTTTGTTAAAATATTCGCCGTCAAAACACCAATACCTTTACTGGCCTGCAAATTCACATCTCCATTTGCACCTCCACTTTGAGTATTAATGGTACTATCTACAGTGATTTTTCCACCATAAACTGAGAAAGAGCCTGCTGATGTAATAGGATGAGAGAAGGACAAATCTGAAGTGTTACCAGACTTTCCAAATGTAAACCCACTAACATTTGTACCAAAATTCCAATAATTATCAAAAGTTAAATTACTTGAGGGACTCTTTCTAAGCTGCGTAAATGATGCATCTTTCGGTTGAAAGGTAATGGTACCTTTTGTTTGCATGGCTAATGAACCAAGCGACTGACCTGATGTAAAGTGTTGGGTAATTGAATTACCTTCTACCATTATATTACCTGTATAAGATTGTGATCCATCATCTCCGATTCTTATACTGTTCGCATCGTATCCAGTAAAACGGATCGCATTATCGCCAATAACGTTTTCTTGCGTGTTACTTCCTTTTAGGTTGATTGATCCCGATTGAGAAATAATTTTAATAGTTGGTCCACTCACTGTGGTATGCAACTGTATACCAGAGCAATCAGCACTTACCGTAGAATAAGAAGCAGCGCCATCTAAAGTAATATTTCCAGAAGTACTGCTGATTAATATATCTTCCCCAGCATAACTATTTGCAATTACTAACGAATGCCTATATCCTGCACCTCCTCCGGCATAATCATTAGCCGTGCCTTTTAATGAAATATTTCCCGTGGTGCTTGTAATGGAAACATCTCCAGAGCTAACATTGGTTGGTATGTTGTTTTTATGACCTATCCATACAGCAGCACCATAACCAAAATTGGCAGAACTTGTTGATGTTCCCTCAATAATAACATTACCAGAACTAGAACTCAATACAGCATTGGAGTGAATAATTACGCCAAAAGCGTTTGTTACTGTAACTGCTGCTGATCCTGTTGAAGTTCCGTACAATTCTAAGTTTCCTGCTCCAGTATTAATATTTCCACCTTCTACATAAATACCAAATGCCCCATCGCTAGAAACAGCGTTTCTTCCCCCCTGTCCTTTTGCATAAAAATTCCCACCCAAAGTTTGAATAATTGCATTGGAATATATTTCAATACCAGACCAATGCACAGTAGTATTTCCCCCTATTGCAGCGCCATTACCAATGGTGATAGCATTTGCGCCCGTATATGGCACCCATGAAGCAGATGAGGCTCCACCACCAAACCATACTCCCCCTCCATTCGACTTTATAGAAGAACCCGCATTGATTACAATTGTACCGTTGTTACTGTCACCATCAGAATCAGCCCAAAAAACAATATTTAATGGTCTCGTATTACTATTTTGAGTGGCATCAATTGAAATATTAGTGGCTAATTCTATAGACCCTTTGGTTTTAAATGAAAGCGTTCTTGCTGAACTTAAGGCTTGAGAAACAATATTATTGTTAATTAATATATTTCCGTTTGAAGCAGTATTTTCAATTAACAAATCACCAGATGCTAACGCCGTAGTGATTACACTTGGGTCGATACTAGCAGTACCTGTAACTGTTAAGGTTGTTCCTGACAATGACCATCCGGTACCAGATGTACCGGTATTTCCAGCTGTGGTAATTGTTAAGCTCTGTGCTTGTACCCCAATGGCTAATATACATAGCAGTATTGGGGCAATAAAATAATTAAAGGGCCTGGGGGCGTTGCTCTTCATGAATTGGATTTTGTCTACTATAATAAACTATTGAAAGCAGTTAGTAAGAGATGCTTTAATAATTGATTTTATCGGTAAAATTACAATTTATTGATCTAATTGTAAAAAATATATATGTATCAGGTAGATTTTAAGTGACGTTCATCAGTTAAATCATCCACATACATATACAATAAATTACTTATAAATAGTAAAAATCGTTATTTCACAACATATTGAGAACGAAATCAGTACACTATTTATTTTAAATAAGTTGAGGAATTACTAGATTAATTATTATATAATAATATTTTAAAATGCGTTTATATCATTGATTTTCATCATTCATTTGAAATAACATACCATGTATAGCTGTTAGGAGATAACGTTATGGGCAACGATATTTCATTTTGCTGATTCAACAGGTATTTTTGAGGATTTTTGTCGTTTTCGCTAACTAAGGCTACTTTGGTTATACCTGTATAATACATCGGAACTTTAATTGTTCTGCTTATTTTTTCATTCAAAGGATTATACAGCAACAAAAAACCCTTGTTGTGCAATTGAGGATTAACATGCATTATCCCATCCCAATCTCTTCCATCAGCTCTTCTTAAATGAATAATATCTGAATTCAGTATAGGTCTATATTTTTTATACCATTGGATGGTTTCTACAACCGTTTGTTTAGTAACCTCATTGTCATACAATCTTGGTCCCCTATAACATGCCTGTACTCCAGCTCCGTAATATTGAAACATTAGCTGCTTATAATCTTTCAAGTGTTCCGAAAGTGGCTCTAAAACTGCTTCCTCTCCCCCTCCTTGGTACCTTGTTAATGGCACAAAACCCCAACTCATCGAAGGTGTTTTTTCCCATAATCCATCGTAAATATTTTGTCTGTTTAACACTTTTTGTTGTTCTCTGGATAATGAAAAATTTACTTCTCTATATCCAATTGCAATTTTGTTGGTACCATCCAAAAAATACCAATCTGGTGCATTTACATAAACACCATTTTCGTTACACCAATGATACAATCCCTTTTGTAATTGCATCTGCTCCCATTGTGAATCATCCAAGTTTTTATGTCCCGGATGCTTTGTTGATGCACAAACATCACCAGGATAGGGTCCATCATTTTCAAACAAATCAAATCCCGTATTGCTAATAAAATATTTGAGTTTTTCAATATAAGCCAATCCCCATTTACTACCCATGCATGGTGCATTTCCAAAAAAAGCTGCAGCATCAGGCTTTCCCGTAATAGGATCGATTACATCATCTTCATCACTTATTCTTCGAGAACTAAACAATGAATAACCGCCAATTTTAATATTTTTTGAATGTGCATAATTGGCAAGCTTTTTCCACTTTAACACGTTCGCCCTACTTGTATCTTCCATATTACAATGGCTGCCAAAGCTTAATATTACTGCTTCGTAACCTGTTTCGGCACATTGATTAATTGCATTCACAACTTGATCGTCATTTGCACTTACCAAATGCATGAAAATAGGATTTTGCGTTGTCCAAGGCGCAACTGCCGAATACATCCTTCTAATTGCCAATCCACGGCGCTCTCTGTCGTAACTATCTAACAACAACTCATATGAACGAACAGATTTGAATTGTTGAGTTGGCGCAATTGCCAGTCCCGTAAATTTAACAGGATAAATCTTTAATACGCAAGGTGTTTGATAATTATAGTTTACCTGCGATGTATATGTACTGTCTATTTCCCAATGCTTTGTTTGATCACTCAAACTATATTTCATAGCATTGTTGTATGCATAATTTGTTTCTACATATAAGCCATGTTGTTTTTCCATTTCTGCCGGCGAACCAACTACCGCACTTTCTTCTTCAACTACTGAAAGCACTTCATTTACTACCTGATTTACCACAACACTTTGCGCACTATTATTTTCTACCGATACCCATTTAACTATCAATGGTAATCCATCATATATTTCATAATGTACTGATACTTGTATCCCTTTTAATTGTGGAACAGCTGATGCAAATAAAAAGGTTAGTTCTTTACCTGTTGCTTGATTTTTATTCATGGCCCAACCAACAGTTTTTGATTGTATAAATGGTTTTAACTCACTTACTACATAAGATGTTAAGTAAAAATCTCCGGGCTCTTTCGTATATTGATCTAACCAATCTGGCAGTAAATACGCCTTTTCTTTTTGCCCCTTTAATCCACCGATATTGTATTTTTTTTGATTGATGGTAACAGTCGCTTCAGGTTCAACAGCACGTATTAATTGTTGTTCATTACTTCTATTGCTAAAATCATAACAAGCAACATTAGGCGTAATTCTGAATGATCTTTTAATTAATCCATTATATAAAATAATGTCTTTTTTAGCAGCCGAAATATAAACTGCTGCTTTAATGCCCGTAGGCTTTACCAACCAATCTGACACTTTTTCTTTTAAGATTTCATCTTTCCATATAGGCAACAACTGCTGATTGGGTTGCCCTACTATTGTATTGGCAATTATACAAATGAATATAAAAAACATACTGGGCTTTTGCATGGAATTTGTTTTAATAGTAGAATTAAAATAGAAAACAATATTTCTTTTTAAGCAATTTGATGAATAAAATAGATTTACGCTATTGTAAAACTTTGATGCATCTCTGGTATTTCGATATTCAAAAATTTTTTCTTTAGCAATTTAGCTGCAAAATCTTGTTGCACATCGTATTCACCATGCACCAAGAATAAGGTTTTCACCAATGCCGGATCTTGACAAGCTAAAAATTGACAGAGGTCGTCGTAATCGCCATGTGCACTCATGCTCCGCATCTGTGCAACTTCGGCAATCACTTTATACCATTCTCCAAATATTTTCACTTCCTTATCGCCGTTCATGAGTCGGCCTCCTAATGACCTTGGTTCACAATAACCTACCATAAGTATGGTGTTTTTATTGTCGCCAATATTATTCATAATATGGTGTTTAACTCTTCCTGCATCTGCCATTCCACTTGCAGAAATAATTACACATGGCTGCGCCAACGCATTTAAGTTTTTACTTTCCTCCACTGTTTTAATAAAGTTCAATCCTGGAAAATCAAATGGATCTTTATCGGCTTCCATTACTTTTCTGATGTGTTTATTGAAATAGGACGGATAATTTTTAAGCACTTCTGTAGCCTCTTTACTCAACGGACTATCTACATAAAATGGAATAGCCGGCAACCTATTTTCTAAAGACAATTGATTCAATACATAGAGTAATTCTTGTGTTCTGCCAACACTAAATGCAGGAATAATTAACTTCCCTTTTTTTTCAATACAAGTATGCCGAATCCATTTTTCCATTGCATCTACAGTACCAAAAACTTCACTGTGCAATTTATTGCCATAAGTACTCTCCAGTATAATATAATCAGCCTGATCAAAGGTTGCAGGTGATCTAAGAATTGCATCATTATAACGACCAACATCTCCACTAAACGTTATTCGTATAGTTTTATCATCTTCCTTTATTCGAAGATGCACTGCTGCACTACCAATTATATGCCCGGCATCTGTAAACATCAATTCAACTCCAGGCTCAATGGTTGTCCACTCATTGTAAGGAATTGTTTCAAATAAATTAATTGCCTCGGCTGTATCTGCTAAATCGTACAATGCATCATAAGGTGGTAGACCTTGCTTAGCTCTTCTTTTATTAATAAAGCGGGTATCATCTCTTTGTATTGCTGCCGAGTCTTCTAATAAAATTGAGCCCAATTCTTTTGTGGCAGGTGTTGCAAATATTTTTCCTCTGAATCCATTTTTAAACAACTTGGGAATCAATCCGGAATGATCTATATGTGCATGAGATAAAATTAAATAGCTTATGGTAGATGGCTCGAAACCAAAGGATTCATTTAATTGAATTGTTTCCTTACCCATACCCTGAAAAAGACCACAATCCAATAATAATTTTTTGCCACTATTTAATGACAACAAATGTTTAGAACCGGTTACGGTTCTTGCAGCTCCATGAAAAGTTATATTCATGTATTCACAATTTTAAATTTCCATTTGGTCTATTGATTTAATCTGGTTACATGCAATGAGCCTGATAACAGTTCTCTTGTATGTTTTCTTTGTTAATGACTCATTTTACTTTGGCCTTAAAACTCCAAGTAACAATGAATTCGGAAACTACTTGTCCATCTTCATTTGTCCCAACAGATTTACATTGTATAGTTCTAGGCTCCCCATCCGACAAACACTGCTCAACTGTTTCTTCTACCAGCCTCCCATCGTTACAACTAAATGAAATTATACCTGTTGCTTTTTTTACAAATTTTCCTTCAAGATGAATTACCAACATACTTACAGGTAAATGCCGTTGGTATGTTTGTGCAACCGCAAACAATCCTGTACTCATTTCGGCAGCCATTGCCTGTACAGCAAAATACATAGAACGAAATGGGTTTTGATTGATCCATCTATGTTTTACTACAATAATTGTTTCTTCTTCGGTAAATTTTTTTATGCGTAATCCAGCAATAAAAGCAGCAGGTAATTTTATTAACTTAAAAAAAGCAAATCGAGCAGGACTTGTAATGTTTTTTTGAAAACGAGTAAAATTAGGATTCATAAGTACACCTTCTATCTAAATGTAAAGCAATCAAAATAAAGGTAATACTTATTTTTCCATTTACAATAGCAATGCAGCCAATAAGTAATCTGCTACTAAAATGAGTATACAGCTAACCACTACCGCTTTTGTACTTGCTCTGCCAATTTCAAGTGCACCTCCAGCTACGTTATAACCAAAATAAGCAGAGATACTACTGATGATGAATGAAAAAGTATATGCTTTGTATAATGCGAAATTTATATTGTAAATATTTAAGTTCTGCCGAAGGCCCATATCAAAAATATCTGAAGCCAAAATGCCTGCCATTTCCCCGGCAGTTCTTCCACCCCAAATACCTAATACGGCAGATATTACAATTAAACAAGGTATTACCACTAAAGCTGCAGTAATTTTAGGTAATACTAAATAGCTCTTGGTATTGATACCCATTATTTCCAACGCATCGATTTGCTCACTGATGCGCATGTTACCCAATTCACTCGCAATTTTACTCCCTATCACACCCGCTAGTACGATGCTAAGTACTGTTGGTGATAATTCTAAAATCATACTATCCCGAACAATTTGAGCAATTGTAGTTTGAGGTACCAACGGACTCACCAATTGATATGCTGTTTGGATGGTGGTTACCGCTCCCAAAAAAAGTGATATGATTACTACAATTGGCAACGCTCCTATACCGATTTCAACACACTGATGCATGAACTCTTTCCAATACATGCGCCAATTTTCGGGCTTAGTAAACATGCCTTTTAACATCAACAAATAAGTACCAAAATGCGTAAGAAAACTTGACATGAATTGTTATTATATTAATTGATTTAACACTAAAAGTGGTGTTTATTTCCTTCTTTTCCACCATTTGCTGCGCTGCACTTCTTCTTTTGTATCTGTTCTACATTTTAACTGCGCATCTACAACTGCCACCATGGCCATATTAATGATATTACGTACTGAACTACCTAGCTGTAATACATGTACAGGCTTTTTTAACCCCAGCAATATTGGACCAATAGCATCAGCTCCGCCCAACTCTTTCAACAAATTATAGGTTACATTACCAGAAGTTAAGTTAGGGAACATCAGCACATTTACATCTTCATCAACCAACTCACTAAATGGGTAATTGTCTTTCAAAATTTCTTTGTTAAATGCCAAACTTCCCTGCATTTCACCATCTACAATAAGTGAAGGATTTCTTTGCTTAAGGATTTTTGTTGCTTCTGCCACAAGCCTTGCTTCAGGCGAATCACTACTACCGAAATTACTGTAACTCAACATCGCAATACGAGGAGTTAAATTAAAGTTACGCACTTCTTTAGCCACCATTAATGTGATATCTGCTAATTCTTCTGCAGTAGGATTAAAATTAACCGTTGTATCTGCTAAAAATACTGGCCCTTTTTTGGTAAGCAGTAAATACATTCCGGCAATTTTTTTAACACCTTCATCGGTACCAATAATTTGCAATGCAGGTCTGATAGCTTCTGCATAGTTTTTTGTTAGCCCCGATAACATTGCATCGGCATCGCCCGTTTCAACCATCATACAACCAAAATGGTTGCGATCTTTCATTATCTTAATACTTTCATAATGATTGAAGCCTTTACGGCGGCGTTTATTAAAAAACAACTCACCATAAAACTCTCGCTTGGCTTCCATTTCATCGCTACGAGGATCAATAATTGGAATATCGGCAATATCAATATTATTCTGTTCTGCTATCCTATTAATTTTTTCAGGATCTCCTAATAAAATAGGGTAGGCAATACCATCATCATAAATAATACTAGCTGCCTTTAAAATTTTAAGGTTATCTGCCTCTGCAAATACTAAACGTTTGGGATTCTTTTTAGCCTTGGTACCAATAACCCTTATCAATTGATTGTCGAGCCCTAAACGCTTATTTAACTCTACTTTATATGCATCCCAGTTGGTAATATTTTTTTGTGCAACGCCACTATCTATTGCAGCTTTAGCTACTGCTGGTGCAATGCTCGATAATAACCGTGGATCTAATGGTTTTGGGATGATGTATTCCGGGCCAAAACACATATTGTTTTGATTGTAAGCCATGTTTACAATATCCGGAACAGGCGATTTAGCCAAATCGGCAATAGCTTTTACCGCAGCTAATTTCATGGCCTCATTGATTTGTTTAGCCCTCACATCTAAAGCCCCTCTAAATATATATGGGAATCCCAGTACATTATTTACCTGATTGGGGTAATCTGTCCTACCCGTAGCCATAATTACATCCTTACGAACTCTTGTAGCTTCTTCATAGGTAATCTCTGGATTGGGATTAGCCATGGCAAAAACAATTGGATTTTTGGCCATACTCTTCACCATATCGGCAGTTACCACATTACCTACACTTAATCCTAAAAAACAATCAGCATCTTTCATGGCCGATTCTAATGTCCAACTGCTTTTCTTTACCGCAAATTTGGCTCGAATTTCACCAAGATCAGTTCTACCTTCATGTAACACCCCATCTTTATCAAATACAATAAAGTTCTCGTACTTTGCACCCAACGCTACATATAATTGTATACAAGCCATTGCAGCAGCACCCGCACCATTAACGACAAATCGTACTTTGTCGATTTTTTTCTTTTGTAATTCTAAAGCATTCAACATAGCTGCGCTGCTTATAATTGCAGTGCCGTGCTGGTCGTCATGCATCACAGGGATATTCATTTGTGCTTTCAGCTGCTGCTCTATATAAAAACATTCAGGCGCTTTAATATCTTCTAAGTTAATACCGCCAAAAGTGGGCTCCAAAGCCTTTACTATTTCTACAAATTTTACCGGATCTTTTTCATTGATTTCAATATCAAACACATCAATATCGGCAAAGATTTTAAATAATACCGCCTTCCCTTCCATCACCGGCTTGCTTGCCTCTGCACCTATATCGCCTAAACCCAATACCGCTGTTCCATTGCTAATCACACCTACCAAATTGCCTTTAGCTGTATACTTGTAAACATCCTCGGGATTCTCTTTAATTTCTATACAGGGTTCAGCAACACCCGGACTATATGCCAAAGACAGATCACGCTGTGTTTTAGCCTCTTTAGTAGGTATAACTTCTATCTTACCGGGACGACCGTTGGCATGATATTCAAGCGCTTGTTCCCTTCTTAAATTTTTCTGTTTAGACATAGGACTGCAAATTACCACTTATTTTAAAACTGACCTTCGTAGCTGATGGTTTAAACTCAATTCTTTCTCTGGATTGCCAGTTTTTTAGTTCTACTTTTTCATCCATCAAATTTTCAATTACTACATAAATTAAATTAAGCTGTTCGCCATGATTTTGGGTAGTCTTTTTACAGCTAAAAATTGCTCAACCAAATCAGCATAATGAATTTCCATTTGCCGAATTGTAAAATTATCCAACAATTGTATGTACTAATTCAGGAAATCAACATACCGTTAAATATTGGGGAGAACAGGTATTTACCGCAAATTAACGCCCAGAAATGCCATCATTCCAACTCCTATTTCAATGGCATTTTCATCAATATCAAATTTGGGTGTATGTACCTGATGTACAATTCCTTTCTGTTCATTTCTAACACCTAACCGATAAAAACACCCCGGAATAACTTGCGTATAATAGCCGAAATCTTCAGCACCCATGCGGGTTTCAGTTTCTTCTACATGTTCTTTCCCCATAAATTCATCGGCAAGTTTCCATGCAATCTCAGTAAATGCAGGGTCATTGTCTACCGTAGGGTATCCAATATCAATGTGCAGGTCTAATTCAGCACCCATGCCCTCAACTATTCCTTTGGCTTGTTGTTGAATAAGCGCATGCGCCTTATATCGCCATGTTTCATCCATCGCCCTAAAAGTACCCATCAACTTTACTTCACTTGGTATTACGTTAGTAGTATGTCCTCCTTGAATTGAACAAATCGATAAAACAGAAGGCGAAGTAGGATTGTTGTTTCTAGAAATTATTTGCTGCAAACCAACAATTAAGTGCGACGCTATTAAAACCGTATCGGCAGTTAAGTGAGGCGCTGCAGCATGTCCACCTTTACTTCTAATAGTAATATAAATCTCATCAGCACTAGCCATTACCCTACCTTTCTTAAAACTCAATTGACCAATATTTAATCCCGGATGTACATGTAACCCTACTATGCCTTGTGGTTTTGGATTTTCTAACACTCCATCTTTAATCATATAACTGGCACCGCCCGGATTTTTTTCTTCACCTGGCTGAAAGATGAGCTTTATAGTCCCCTCCCACTCGTTTTTCAATTCATTTAAAATCTTGGCTGCGCCTAATAATATCGATGTATGAACATCGTGCCCGCAAGCATGCATCACCCCCTTATTGATTGATTGATAGGGCACGTCGTTTTCTTCCAAAATAGGCAGTGCATCCATATCTGCCCTTAAAGCAATAACGCTGCTATCTGGATTATTTCCTTTTATAATACCTAAAACACCTGTAGTGGCTTTACTTTCAAAAGGTATTCCAAATTCTGTAAGTTTGTCTTTTACGTAAGCTGCAGTTTTAAATTCCTGGTAACTTAATTCCGGATGTGCATGCAAATACCTTCTAACATCAATTAATTCAGGAGCATATTGCTTCGCAAGTAACTTAATTTTTTCGGATAACATAAACTGTTATTTGATTCAAAAAATATCATCATCTTTTGGCTTATAATCTATTGCATCTTCTACAATATATACCCCTTGAGGGAAGTACCTGATTAGTTGAACCCTAAATCTTTCCGCATCTTTTCTCTTCAGGAAATTACCTATTCGCACTTTAAAATTGGGCGATTGAAATAACATATAAATTTTTTGATCAGGAAACTTACCCATCATGTCTGTCTTCACTTGCTGGGCTGCATCTCGGCTGGTTGTACTAATTAATTGAACCCTATACCCTTTGTAAAGACCAGTACTAGTCATCATTGCTGATCGCTTATTAATTAGAGACTGCTTTACAGTCAACACATCTAACCGGGCATCTTTAACAATAATTACAGAGTCATTGGCTGCTATTTCATTGCCCAATAAACTAGCCAACATGGTAAAAAAAACAAGTAACAATTTCATTCGAATCATATTGTAAAAATAATTTCACTGCAAAGTTATTGCTACATTACAGCGAATAATGTTACATAGGAGTTAATACCCATTTGCATTATCAATGGGTGCCCCGGTTACAATAGCTACTCCGGCACTACAACCCAAACGAGTAGCCCCTGCGTCTACCAATGCTTTGGCAAAAGCATAATCACGTATTCCACCCGATGCTTTAATTTGAACATTTGCCGGAAGGTGCTTTTTAAATAACTGAACTGCTTCAATGGATGCTCCCTTTTCAGCATAACCTGTAGATGTTTTCAAGAAATCAATTCCAGCAACACCATACAACTCACAACATTTAACAATTTCATCTTCTGTCAAAACACCACTTTCAATAATAACTTTAATTACTTTTCCTTTACTACGTATAACAGGTAAAATATGATTAAGCTCATTGGCTAAATACTGCCAATCATTATTTTTAATAGCACTTATATTTACAACCACATCTAATTCATCAGCACCATCTACCATGGCTAAAATAATCTCAGCCAGCTTGGCTTCAACTGCTGAATAGCCAAACGGAAAACCAATTACGGTAGCTACTTTCACAGGGGAACCTGCTAAAAGGGCTTTGGCTGTTTTTACAAAATTAGGTGGCACGCACACGGCTGCAAATTGATATTGCATGGCTTCATTACACAACTTCTCTATATCTGCTACAAGTGTAGTAGGTTTTAAGATGGTGTGGTCGATGGTTGCGTTTAGTTTATCCATTATCAATTATCAATTATCAATTACCAATTATCAATTCCCCCCCGCTCCGTGGCAAGCTTTGTATTTTTTCCCGCTTCCACAAGGACAAGGATCATTTCTACCGATTTTTGGACCAACTTTAATGGGCTCTTGTTTTGTTGGATTAGGGTCATAGTAATCATTTTCGTTTGCGCCATATTCTTGCCCTGCAGCATCTATTTGATCTTTATTGGCACTTAACCTACTCATATCTGTTTTCTCTTGACGTCCTTCCTTCAACTCATCGCCCTCTGCCAACGGAATGGCAGCATGACATAAAAACTGAACAATATCGCGATTAATCTCTTCGTCCATTCTTCTAAACAAATCAAACGCTTCCATTTTATATATCACTAATGGATCTTTTTGTTCATAAGTGGCTGTTTGCACACTTTGCTTCAAATCATCCATAGATCGCAAATGCTCTTTCCAGGCATCGTCAATAAAACCTAGGGTTATTGATCTCTCTAAGGCATTTACCAACTCTGCTCCTTTGGTTTGCAAGGTTTTTTCCATATTGGCCAACACTTGCATTTGTTTTTTACCATCAGTAAATGGAACAATCACATTGTTCACATTATTGCCTTGTTGCAGTTTAATATTTTTAAATACCGGAAGCGACTTGGCCATCATATCTAGCTTCTTCAATTCGTACCTCGTTACTGATTCGGCATACAATTTTTCGGTCAACTGATTTACCGACAATTTACTCAATTCATCAGCAGCAATGGTTGTATCAATTCCAAAGTTTACAATGGCGGCCAATCTTAAACCTTCATGGTCATTGTCTTCTTTGTATGCAGCTACCAATCCTTCTGCTACAGTATACATAGCATTGTCTAAGTCCATTGCCAAACGCTCTCCAAACAATGCATGGTTTCTTTTAGAATAAATAACAGTACGTTGTTTATTCATCACATCATCGTATTCTAACAAACGCTTTCTAATCCCAAAATTATTTTCTTCTACTTTACGTTGAGCGCGTTCAATAGATTTGGTAATCATACTATGTTGTATCACTTCGCCTTCTTTGTAGCCGGCAAAATCCATCACTTTAGCAATACGCTCACTACCAAACATACGCATCAAATCATCTTCTAATGATACAAAGAACAATGAAGAACCCGGATCTCCTTGTCGTCCGGCACGTCCTCTCAACTGCCTATCTACCCTTCTCGATTCATGTCTCTCAGTACCCAATATCGCTAGTCCACCAGCTTCTTTTACCCCAGCACCTAATTTGATATCTGTACCACGACCCGCCATATTGGTAGCAATTGTAACAGCACCAGCCAAACCTGCTTCTGCCACAATTTGTGCTTCGCGTGCATGTTGCTTGGCATTCAATACATTATGTGGAATTTGTTTTTGACGCAACATTCTACTCAATAATTCACTCACTTCAACAGAGGTAGTACCAACTAACACCGGGCGGCCTGCTTCGCGCATCTTTACTATTTCGTCAATCACAGCGCCAAACTTCTCGCGCTTGGTTTTAAATACCAAATCCTGCTCATCTATTCTAATAGCTACAACATTGGTAGGGATACTTACCACATCCAATTTATAAATATCCCACAATTCAGCCGCTTCAGTTTCGGCAGTTCCCGTCATACCCGCCAACTTGTGGTACATTCTAAAATAATTCTGTAAGGTAACAGTAGCATACGTTTGAGTAGCTGCTTCTATCTTCACATTCTCTTTTGCTTCAATTGCTTGGTGCAAGCCATCCGAATAACGACGACCATCTAAAATACGACCAGTTTGTTCGTCTACAATTTTAACTGCACCATCTAATACAACATATTCAACATCTTTATCAAAAAGTGTATAGGCCTTCAATAATTGCTGAACCGTATGTATCCTATCCGCTTTAACCGAATATTCGTTAATGATGGCTTCTTTTTGATGTAATTTTTCTTCAGCGGATAGCGAAGTATTGTTGTCTACTCCGGCTAATGATAGACTTATATCGGGCAATACAAAGAAGTTTTGATCTTCGCCCGAACGTGTAATCAGTTGAATACCTTTATCGGTTAACTCAACCGAATTATTTTTTTCGTCGATATAAAAGTAAAGCTCTTCATCTGCCTTAGGCATTTCACGTTGCTGATCTGCTAAATAAAAATTTTCTGCTTTCTGCAATTTCACCCGCATTCCAGGCTCACTCAGGTACTTTATTAGCGCACTGTTTTTAGGCAGTCCTCTGTGGGCTCTAAACAATGCCAATCCCCCATCTTTAGGATCGTCATTGCCTTCGGCTATTTTTTTCTTTGCCTCAGTTAAAAATTGTTGTGTGGCTCTTTTCTGTGAATCTACTAATTTTTCGATTCTTGGCTTTAACTCAAAAAACTGTTGCTCGCCTGTTTGATGGCCAATAGGACCAGAAATAATCAATGGTGTTCTGGCGTCATCTATCAATACCGAGTCTACCTCATCTACCATCGCAAAATGATGTTTTCTTTGCACCATTTCCTCCGGACTATGTACCATATTATCTCTTAAATAATCGAAACCAAATTCATTGTTGGTACCGTAGGTAATATCGGCTAAATATGCTTTTCTTCTTGATTCACTATTCGGCTCATGCTTATCTATACAGTCAACGGTTAATCCTAACCATTCAAAAATAGTTCCGTTCCATTCACTATCTCTTTTTGCCAAATAATCGTTCACCGTTACAATATGTACACCTTCACCTGCCAAAGCGTTTAAATAAGCCGGCAATGTGGATACTAATGTCTTACCTTCTCCGGTAGCCATTTCAGCAATTTTACCTTGGTGCAACACACTACCACCTATTAATTGCACATCATAGTGTACCATATTCCAGGTTACGGTTCCGCCACCAGCCGTCCAAGTATTATTAAACATTACCTGATCGCCAGATATGGTGATATACGCTTTTTTAACGCTCAGGTCTCTATCTAGTTGAGTAGCAGTAGCAGCTATCACCGGATTTTCTTTAAAACGGCGGGCTGTTTCTTTAATAACTGCAAAGGCTTCGGGTTGAATTTCAGCCAAAGCCACTTCTATTTGTTGATCACGCTCTTTTTTGAGTTGATCTATTTGTTGGTAAATTTCATCTTTACCATGAATATCCGTTTCGGGCAATGCCTCTGCCGCTGCTTTTTGGGCTGCTATTTCTTCATTGATGGAAGTTAGATGGGCCTGTATACGGGCTTTAAACTCTACTGTTTTTGCACGAAGCTGGTCATTAGTGAGTGATGCATATGCTGCATAAAACACATTCGCTTTTTCAATGATAGGCATTATCTGCTTAACATCTTTTTCACTTTTACTACCACCAAATAACTTAGAAATGAACTTCAACATATAATTACTTCTCTAATATGAAAAATTTTAACAAATCAAACAGCGTGCAAAAGAAATTTTTTAGTCAATTTGGCACTCTGAATGAGCGCCGCAAATGTACGCTTTTGAAAGGAGACCAATATGAGACAAAAAACTATTTTACGCACTATCCCTATTTTATTTGTGTTAATGGCCAATTTTGCCCACAGTCAAACAAATTTGAGCGACTCTATCGCCATTGATAGAAACAACAAAAACAAAACCAATATGACCATTTTAGGCATTTGGGCGGGTATTAACATTGTGCAAGGT
This sequence comes from Sphingobacteriia bacterium, assembly GCA_947452295.1. Taxonomy (GTDB): domain Bacteria; phylum Bacteroidota; class Bacteroidia; order Chitinophagales; family Chitinophagaceae; genus Sediminibacterium. The sequence goes on along the minus strand of CANGCK010000019.1, from coordinate 36,541 downwards.
GGTATTTCTTCTACCAATGCCGAAGGAAGTGATAAAGCTTTTTTTAAAATGAATACCTACTTCAATGCAGTAAACTTAGGCATTGCCGGGTTTGGTTTAGCGATGGTTCGCAAAGAAATGAATAAACAATACAGCTTCGCAGAAAACCTTTTAAAACAAGAGAAATTAGAAAAATTATTACTATTAAATACTGGTTTAGACGCAGCCTATATTGCCACCGGACTCTATTTAAAAGAGCGAGGAGCCAGGGTTAACAATGAAGAAACTGCCGGATTCGGCAATAGCTTGGTACTCCAAGGAGCTTTCTTACTGATTTTTGACCTTGTACAGTATGGAAATCATCGACGAAATGGAAAATTATTAGAAAAAGAATTAGGAAATTGGCAGATTGGAACTACTTCTAATGGGATTGGATTAACCTATCGCTTTAAATAAGGCAACTAGTAATTGGAATTTATATGCCTTTAAGTTACTTTTGCAACCCGAAACCGGTTTGAAAGTAAAAATTCAAAAGTAAAAAGTAAAAATCAATTACCGAATTTACAGATTTACTTATTTTTTTTGACTTTTGAATTTTGAATTTTCAATAGGTTTTGACTTTTGAATTTTTAATTTTGAATTTTGACTTATTATGGCCGGACAATTAAAAGAAGTAAGAAATAGGATTAAGAGTGTGCAAAGTACGCAGCAAATTACCAAAGCGATGAAAATGGTGAGTGCCGCAAAACTTCGTCGTGCACAAGATTCAATTACTCAAATGCGTCCCTATGCCAAGAAATTACAAGAGATGCTCAGCAATATTGTTAGCAGCATTGAAGGAGGAACAACATTGGCACTGGCCGAAGAAAGAACAATAGAGAAAGTATTGTTGATTGTGGTTACCAGCGATAGAGGATTGTGTGGAGGTTATAATGCCAACTTAATCAAATTGGCAAAAGCCACTGTAGCTGAAAAATATGAAGCGCAATGGAAAAAAGGGAATGTAGCGATTTGGAACATCGGCAAAAAAGGATATGAAGGATTAACGAGAGCTGGATTTAAAACCAACGACACCTATAAGGATTTGTACCTCAATTTAAACTTCGAAGCGGTACAAGCAGCTGCACAAGCTGCTATGAAAGCATTTGAAAATAAAGAATTTGATGCAGTAGAAATCATTTACAGTGAATTTAAAAATGCCGCTACACAAGCATTTACTGCAGAACAGTTTTTACCCATCCCTAAAGTAGCAAAAGCTACCGGCAATAAAAAAGCCGATTTTATTTTTGAACCAGCAAAAGAACAATTGATTGCTGAATTGATGCCTAAAATTTTAAACACACAATTATTCAAAGCAGTATTAGACGGTAATGCCAGCGAACATGGCGCACGTATGACTGCAATGGATAAAGCCAGTGAAAACGCCAACGAATTGCTGAAATCATTAAAAATCAGTTACAATAGAGCCCGTCAGGCTGCTATTACTACTGAATTAACTGAAATTGTTAGTGGAGCAGCTGCGTTACAAGGATAATTCTTACAAGCATTCAACTTTGAATTTTAAACTGTACTATGGAACTTAGCGAAATTATACCACATATTGAAGTACTTATTTTCGCAAGCGAAAAGCCACTTACTTCCTTAGATATTGTGGAACTGATTAACAACAGTTTTGCTTTTTTAGAAGAACGTGTTTCATTAGACCAAATTGAATCTGCCGTAGAAGGCATTATAGAAAAATACAATTCAGAATTTTACCCTTTTGAAGTAAGAGAAAGCGGTGGTGGATGGCAGTTTCTTACGAAGAAAGACTTTCATAAAACAATAGCACAGCTGAACGGCGATAAATATTTAAAACGCTTGTCCAACGCAGCTTTAGAAACCCTTGCCATCATTGCTTACAAACAGCCAATTACAAAAGGTGAAATTGAAGCCATAAGAGGGGTGAATACCGATTACAGCATCCAGAAACTATTGGAAAAAGAGTTGGTACTCATCAGCGGAAGAAATGAATTACTTCCCGGCAAACCACTGGTATACGCCACTTCTAAAACTTTTATGGACTACTTTGGCATCAATAATACAGCCGATCTCCCTAAAATAAAAGAGGTACTTGCCGAACAAATAGTAGAAGGTACAATTATTAAACCAGAAGACTTTACCGACCAACCGGTAGCAAATGCCATAGCTACCACTATTGAAGAAGAAGAAAATATTGCCGAACACAATGCACTAGAAGCAGAAATAATGGCTTATGAAGACGAAGCAGCTGCTTCGGTTGAAAATGAATCGGTACCAACAGGTGGCGATAACATCGACCCCGAAAATATTGACCAGGCTGACGCTCCTTCTGATGAAAATGATGCAACAGCCGAAGGAAACAATCCAGCTTAAGGTTGAACAATAATCAATACCATGCACAGTAAAACCAGCAACAAACAACTGACAGATTTAGCTGCCAGCTTTGGCACCCCATTGTACGTGTACAATGCCAATAAAATTACTGCTCAATACCAACAATTACTTACCGCTTTCGAACCTGCCAATACTCGTTTTTTCTTTGCTTGCAAAGCATTAACCAATATCAATATATTAAAACATGTGCGCACTTTGGGTTGTAACATCGATTGCAGTTCAATTAATGAAGCGCTTTTAGCAATTCGTGCCGGATTTGAACCGAAAAATATATTGTATACCAGCAATGGTATTGCATTTGATGAGATTGAGACCGCTGTTGAATTAGGTATTAACATCAATATCGACAGCCTTTCTAACCTCAAAAAATTTGGTGAAAAATATGGCCACAGTTATCCTGTTGGCCTCCGTATTCGACCCAATATAATGGCTGGCGGTAACCTTAAAATTTCAACTGGTCACGAAAAAAGTAAGTTTGGCATTCCGCTCGAACAGCTCGATGAGTTACTTGCGATAATTCAACAATACAACATCTACATAGCGGGCTTACATATACATACAGGTAGCGAAATTAAAGATGTGGATGTATTTATGAAAGTAGCAGATATTTTCTTTGACCTGGTTCCCCATTTTCCGGAAATAAAATTCTTAGACCTGGGAGGTGGATTTAAAGTGCCCTACAAAGAGCATGAAATTGGAACTGATATTGCCCTGCTTGGCACTAAAGTGAAAGAAGCGGTAGAAAAACTAACCCATACCTACCATAAAAATTTTCAAGTTTGGTTTGAACCGGGTAAATTTTTAGTAAGCGAGTGTGGCAGTTTCATCACACAAGTAAATGTATTGAAAAACAACGCAGCAGCCACTTTTGCCGGTATCAACAGCGGATTTAATCACTTAATTCGCCCTATGTTTTATGAAGCTTACCATCGTATTAGAAACATCAGCAATCCCGATGGACCTGTTAAAGAATATGCTGTAACCGGCAATATTTGTGAAACAGATACTTTTGCATGGAATAGACCACTTAATGAAGTAAGGGAAGGTGATTTATTGGTATTCGACAACGCCGGCGCTTATGGTTTTGAGATGGGCAGCAACTATAATTCCCGTTTTTTACCCGCTCAGGTAATGTTAAAAGATGGCGAAGCTTTTTTAATTCGCAAAAGAGATGTTTTTGACGATTTATTAAGAAACCAAATAGAGCTTGTTTAAACACTAATTAGTAGTTTGCATACGAATGATTGAAATCAACAATATACAAAAGAGTTTTGAAGGCAGGGGCATTCTAAATAATGTAAGTGCCGTTATGGAAACCGGCAAATGTAACTTAATTATTGGCGCAAGTGGTAGCGGTAAAACAGTACTCACCAAATGTATGGTGGGCCTATTTCAACCAGAAACAGGCACTATTGAATATGATGGAGCCGATATTGTTACAATGGATAAAAAAGAGCGTAAAATACTTCGCCAAAAAATTGGTATGCTTTTTCAAGGAAGTGCTTTATTTGATTCGATGACTGTAGAAGAAAATATCCTTTTCCCTTTAAATATGTTTACCAATTTAAGGTATGCTGAAAAAAAGAAAAGAGCAGCACAAGTTTTAGATCGGGTAAATTTAACGGAAGCACATAAAAGATACCCTTCTGAAATTAGTGGGGGGATGAAAAAAAGAGTAGGAATTGCCCGATCAATCGTTTTAAATCCTCAATACCTTTTTTGTGATGAGCCCAATTCTGGACTAGACCCACAAACCTCTTTGGTGATAGACAAACTCATTAAAGAAATAACTGAAGAGTATAACATTACGACCATTGTAATTACCCACGACATGAACAGTGTAATGGAAATTGGCGATCATATTGTGTATTTACACCAAGGGAAAAAGCAATGGGAAGGCACCAATAAAGACATTATTTTTAGTAAAGACGAACTCCTCAATAACTTTATTTTTGCCTCTGAGTTTTTGCAAGATGCCAAAGAAATGCGAATGATAGAAGCAGCCAAGGGCAAAACAATTTATTAAACCCACGACCCTATTTTTACCTGCTAATTGTAACAGTTTACGCTTAACTTTGCACAAAATTTAATCTTTAAACATATTGTTATGAAAGTTACAGTAGTTGGTGCCGGTGCAGTTGGAGCAACATGTGCCGATAATATTGCCCGTAGGGAATTATGTACGGAATTAGTATTGTTAGATATTAAAGAAGGTTTTGCAGAAGGTAAAGCACAAGATATGATGCAAACCGCTGCGCTGTTGGGTTTTGATACCAAAATTACTGGCAGCACCAACGACTATGCTAAAACTGCAGGTAGTGATGTAGTAGTAATTACTTCAGGCTTACCACGCAAACCCGGAATGACCAGAGAAGAATTAATTGGCACTAATGCCGGTATTGTGAAAGGTGTATGTGAAAATATATTAAAGCACTCTCCTAACGCCATTATCATTGTGATTAGTAATCCAATGGATACCATGACCTATTTGGCATTGACTGCTACCGGATTACCTAAAAACCGCATTATCGGAATGGGCGGCACATTAGACAGCAGCCGCTTTAAATATCAATTGAGTCAACACCTTGGTTGCAGCCCTGCCGATTTAAATGCAGTAGTAGTAGGCGGACATGGAGATACCACCATGATACCACTTATACGCCACGCAACCTGGAACAGTGCTCCTGTTACAGACTTCTTAACTGCCGATCAACAACAACAAATTGTGAACGATACCATGGTAGGTGGTGCAACCCTTACTAAATTAATTGGCACTTCAGCCTGGTATGCACCCGGTGCTGCCGGAGCTGCTTTGGTAGAAAGCATTGTACGCGACCAGAAGAAATTATTTACTTGTTGCGTTAGTCTTGACGGAGAATACGGACAAAAAGATATTTGCTTAGGCGTTCCTGTAACCATTGGCAAAAATGGCTGGGAAAAAATCATTGATATTAAATTGAATGAAGAAGAGCAAGCTGCATTTAACAAAAGTGCAGATGCTGTTAGAAACATGAACGATGTATTGAAAACATTGTAATTTTCTCTCGTAGAGACGCGAACATCGCGTCTCTACTTTTTAAAAATACCTGATTATTTTATTTTAGCAGCGCTGCGCTTTAGCTGCATTTTTTATCCTACACGCACAGCATTTCTTTCGCTGCTGCACCATCTACACTCCAATAGGTTTTTAATTCATTAATCAATTTTGACCAACTTTAATGTGTACCGGTAATCCATCTTACCGTAAATACATACTGCGTATATATTTTAGCGTATTCCTACATAACTATACAGTCCTAATTCTCGTTTACTACTTCCGCATTGCATTTTATTATCTTTTGAAATTCGTTTCAAAAGCGGATCAAACCGCCAATTCATTTATATTTTCATATGCGTTATTGCTTTTTAATGATTTTAGTATATATATTTATTAATCAAAATGTAAATAATGTTCATGCGAAGTATAAATTTCTTTAAGAATCCATTTTTTCTATTGTAAACAGGCTGTATATTTTTATTGCAAAGTTGTTGAAAAAACATAAATAATCTAAAAGAGACTTACTTCCAAAATGAACGTTTTTTTGAAAGATCCTCATCTTTAAAAGAAAACAACACTTTAGAAAAATACGAGTGGATAGATACCATCATTGCACAAATAAAAAGCATAGACAATGAGTATAAATTTGTGAATAACATCATTCAAAAATATGGCTTTCCCCGATGGGACAATACTATGTCGTTCAATAATTCCAACGGGTACCAAACCCATTTTATTCCTTTAACCGATAGTAATAATAATACTGTCAATGGATTGTTATTAGCTTATCAGAACGGGACAAACGGTTATACTTTTAAAATTATCAATAAAAACGATCCTCAGTCTAAATTACCAGAACATGGAAATAAAGAAGCTAGCATATTTACAAAACAATCCTTAAAAGGAATTTTCAAAACTGCTGAAGAAAAATTATTAACGCAATCAAATAATAGTTCTTTATCAACTATTGATAGGAATAGGGTAAAAGCACTTTTTTGGAGTGTGTCTTATAGTTGTTGGTATTATACATGGACAGAAGGAGATGGCTCTTTTGGCATTTCTAATACTCAGTGTAGTTATAGTTTCGTTTTTACTCCCGAAGTGGTACGAATAATACAGTTCGATGAACCTATATTTGGGGGTTGGGGTGGTGGTGGTGGAAGTCCTAATAAGACCTTAGAAATTTCTATGTTGCATAAATTTCCTATGAATAGTAATTATAAAAAATTATACCCCAAATTTTATGCTCTTGTAAATTCATTGTATTCTAGAGCTTTAAAAGACCCAATAATATTAAATGCACTTAAATCTTATGGTCATTTTTCAAAAGATTCAAAGGGGGATTTAGCGCTATATAACATGCTTCAATTTGGCAAGGGTGCTGAAATTATTGTTCAAAATGAAAACAATTCTGCTTATAAAGATCGATATGGCCATTTTGATCCTACAAATCCGGATGAAATATTTATAGACAAATCATTAGTTGAAGAATATGAAAAAACAACAAATGCAGTTTTAGATCAGACGTTAAGCCTATTCTTATTTATATCTGTGTTACACGAAACAGTGCATTATGCAAATAATCTAAACGGATTTAATGAAAAAAGATTTGAATTTGGAAATGGATGGGAAACTGTTGTATATGGCAAATATATTGACAGTCCTGAAATGGCAGGGTTTTATTTGTTGAAAAAAATCAATAAACTTACCAATGAGATATTTATTATTAATACTACTATTCCATATTGGATTGCAATGCTCCAACAAACAAAAATTGGCACAGTCACCATTTATTCAATGGATATTTGAATTGAGCAATGACGCGGATGTGTTAGACTCAGGTAAACTACTTGGTGATCCATTTAGTAAAAAAGATAATAATTTACCTAATATCATTTTGCTATCAAGTGAAAAAATATTTATCGATTCAAGGCTAGCTAATATTAAAAAGATATATCCAAAGGCAGAAGATTTAGCGCTTTGCAAGTTAACAAATGAAGAAATTAATTACTTAATTACCACAAAACAAATTAGCCAAGATTCAACCATTTTAACTACCAAAGAATTTAATGTATTAGGGACAGTTTTTATTAATGAGGCTTACATCAATAATAAGAAGAATATATTTTACATTGATTATTCTTATACCGGCGTTGGCATAAAGTCTATATTTTCTGCCATTATGGTTTTAGAACTAAAAAATGGCAAGTGGCAGCTACAATCCGAGAAAGTATACGAGATGGCTAATTAACTAAAGTAAGTAGGTATAAAAATAATCCAATTTGATAATAAAAATTAAACAACATGTGTATTTCATGAAATTCCTTATAATAAATAGTACAATTATTCTGTCTTTTCTCATTATAAGCAATTCAACTAGTGCACAAGAACAAGATAGCCAACTATCCAATTTTTTAAACTATTTTACTAAAGAATATTTACCTTCTACAGGTTTAAGTAAAATAAACAATAAAGTAAGGCCAACTACTTTCTTGAAACGAAATAAGGTAATTGTGTATGGATTAGAATTAGTACTTAATCGATCAGATACTACCTCAATAGGGTTAAACAGAACAGAGCAATCTCAGCTGTTAACTTGTTTAAAAAACTATACACTCGATTTAAATTTCAATAATTTCATTGCAGATAGTTTGTTAGTTAATATAGACTCGATCTACTATTATGATTCATTAATACAGTTTCATGAATCATATTTCTACAACAATTATCTTAAATATAATAGAATTATTGATGAAAAGAAGTATGATCAAGTGCCAGATTCTATTCTTAATTACTATTTTTTCAAAGAAAATTTAGCAAAAAAAAATATAGAATTAATTTATTTACTTGAAAAAGACATGGTTGAAATAACGACCCCTTACTTTTTTAAAAACTATTCGCAGTGTGTAATTACTTTCGTTAGACATTTATTTCATTATAAAGACTCAAAAGTCTTATTATTTAGAAAAGAACATGATAGATGGAGATTGCAAAAAGTATTATATGACAATCTTTTAACTTTAGATGACGAAGATTAATGTAGGCTGCAATTAATTTCAGTTTAAATTTTAAAAAATGAAATCTCTAAAATTGTGTATTTTTTTAATCATTGTATTAACCGGTTGCATTCAAAACTCAAGTCAAATATTTTATCAATTGGTTAATGAAAATTTTTTACAATTTGTAGACACTTCTGCATACAAGTCGGGGAGATTAATTCAAATACCACATGACTCCTCCACTAAATCCAATTTTGATAAAATTTGTATTTCAGTAGACACTAGTGTAAGTAAATCTATAAAATTAAAAGAGTTTATTTCAACTTACGTTAAAGACACAGCTATAAAAGACTTTGAGACAATTTTAATAAACAAATCAGAAGTAGCTATTAATTCAATTGATTTATCAGCCATTAACTGCTCCGGAAAATTTATTTTGACTAAATCTACCGATCAACAATGGTATCCTAAGTGCAATGTTATTGCAGGGAAAATTACTTTCCATCAACCTTATATTGCTCATAATAAAGCAATTATAATTTTGTCGATTTCAGAATCGCTTAAAGCAGGTTATACCAATGCTTTTCTATTTAGAAAACAAAAAGGAATCTGGGAAAGAATCAAAACTATTGAAATAGAGCGGTGGTAAAAGCACCGTTCACATGGCATGGTTTTTTATTATTTAATCTATTCTACATAAAAAATAAACCCTTCTGAAAACCCTTCTCGGACTCTCTCAGAGACTAATTAAAATTCGTCACCAATTTGTGGATACTATTCTGCCTGTTTTTTGCTAAATGAAGGGCATTCTCCCTTAATTTGTAGTCCTTTTAACCATGGCGGACCATTTTTTTGAATATCAACCACTACAGCTGTTTTTGCAGCAGTCACATAGCCTTAAACTACTGCGCAGTGGCAATGCTGCCATGTGTATTAGTTTTTTATATAAAGTGTTTCATAGTCATAATCAGCTTTCACTCCCCCTTTCCCAACTTACCCAACAACTGGCCGATTTTTTGTCCAATATTGGTTATCTAGAGGAGGGTGATGAACAACACAACCTCACGTACATCAGTACCGATTATTACGACCGGGCTGATGCCTATCTTAAACGCTGGGCTGATGAAGAAACCCGCTATATTTATATCAATATCGACGAAAAAACGCACGAACCATACGCCACCCTGACCCGACATACCGAAAAGCTTTTTCAGGTATTAGAAATGTTGAAAGAAAAGGATTTTGTAGGCACCGAAAGTAAGTTGCTCGATTTATTTACCAAAGTACAGGCACTCGTTCAACACAGCAACGAAAACCCCCATGAACGCATCAAACAATTACAGGAAAAAAGAAAACAGCTGGATGAAGAAATAAAAATCATCAAACAAACCGGTATTGTTTCGGTTTATGAGCCCTGGCAAATTAAAAGTCGCTGGGCTGAAATCGAGCGTTTGTCAAAAGAATTGAGCGGCGATTTTAGGGAAGTGGAAGATAATTTCAAAGAAATATACAAAACCATCAGTCATCGGCATGCAGACGCCCGATTGTCGAAAGGTCAGTTGTTGCGCATTACTTTTGATGCATTAGAAGAGCTCAAAACCAATGACCAGGGTAAGAGTTTCTATGCTTTTTGGGAGTTTTTAATGGATGATGAAAAGCAACAGGAATTCAACCAGATGTTGGAGGAGTTATACGAATTACTCGACAACAATGGCGTAACACATGAAGGCCGCCAATTGCTGCAACTAAAATACATGTTACATACTGCCGGAATTAAAGTGTTGGAAACCAATCAGATGTTGGGTTACAAACTTAGCCGGATCGTAATAGAAAAAGAAAGAGGCAACAGACGCAAGACCAAAGATATTATGCAGCAAATTATGCAGCATGCAATACAACAGGCGGAGAAAATAGAGAAAAAAAATATTGTACTCTTTACCGATGATCGTCCGGAAATAAAGCTACCATTAGAAAGAAAGCCAGGTGATGCCCCTATACAAAATGAGTTTACCAATACCCCCAATCATGCACAATTAAATATTGACCAGCTGTCTGCATTACATAAATTAATGGACGACGGCAGTATTGACAAAGCCATCATAAAAGAAAACATTCTAACCTTACTCAAACATAACAAACAAATTAGTTTACAACAAGTAATTGAGCATTATGGCTGTACCAGAGGATTAGCCGAATTACTGGCATATATCAGTGTGAGTATTCAGCTCAATCAATCCAGCATCAATCCATCTACTACAGATGATATTATGTTCGATACCATTCAGCAGAAATTTTTACAAGTACCTCAAATTATATTCAGTAACTAATTTATTTTTTATAAACCGGCTAATTATATGAGCACTATTTTTTCTGAAACACAATCAACCGGAGCCAACTACATGCCGCACATAGCAAGGGTTCAACCCTGGGCTAAGTGTGCTGCATCATTATTAAAGGGCCCGATATTTGATGAGGAAGAGTTATGGAGTAAAATGATGCTATATAAAACGGAGCTGATTATGTGGTTCGAACAAATTGCCATTGAACTCATTATTGATCAACGAGATGGGTACGCCTATTTACGTCAGTTGGAGTTAGACGACAAAGGCACTACTGTTGGACTTGTTCAACGCCGAGGCCTCTCCTATGAAGTTACTTTGCTTTGCGTTATCCTACGGAAAATGTTAGATGAATTTGAAATAAATGATACCAATAGTCGCAATTTATATATTACCAGAAAATTATTACGCGTTGAACTGGAAACTTTTTTTAAAGAGAAAGCCAACCGAATGAAACTCATTAAAGAGTTGAATAAATACATTGAAGAAGTAGCTGATTTGGGATACATTAAAAAAATGAAGAACGACAGCAACGTATCTGAAGATGATCGTTTTGAAGTACGCCGTATCATCAAAGCAAGATTTGATGAAGATACCCTTGAATATTTTTTAAACCAACTTAAACAGGAAATCGCCTAACCTATTTAAGCCTATAATAGAATGAGTATGAATTTATCACTATTTAGTTTGAATCCTGCAGAAGCTGGTTTTAGATTACAAAGAATGGAACTATGGAACTGGGGCACTTTTGATGAAAAAGTGTACAGCATTGAGCCCGGCGGTGAAAACAGCTTACTCACTGGTGCCAATGGAAGTGGTAAAACTACTTTTGTACATGCTTTACTTACACTATTGGCAGCAGAAAGAAGAATGCGCAGCTTCAATATGAGCGCAGAAGGAAAAACTAAAAATGAACGAACTGAAGAGAGTTATGTTTTAGGCGAATACGGCTCAACGGAAGATGATAGCGGTAGTAAAGCACAACGTTTGCGCGAAGACCGCAGTAAAGTTCGCTCTATTATTTTAGCAGTGTTTAAAAGCGAAGAGCAAATTGTAACCCTTGCTCAAATACGTTGGTTTGCCGGCACAGAATTACGCAGAAGCTTTATCATTACCCATAAAGCGATGAGTATTGAAACAGACTTACGCTACTTTGATTCAGGGGGTGAATGGAAAAAAAGACTGCGTCAACAATTCCCCAAAACGAATAATAGAGATATGGTGGAATTCTTTGATGGCCCCAAAGAATACGGCATACGATTGAGGAGTTTATTTGGCATGCGGAGTGAAAAAGCGCAAAGCCTTTTTAACCAAACCATCAGTTTAAAGATATTGGGCAACCTCGATGAATTCATCAGAACCCAAATGCTAGAAGAAACAGAAATGGAAGCTGATTTTGAAAAACTAAAAGACCATTTCAAAACATTGAGTGATGCACATCGAAACATCGAAAAAACGATGGCGCAAATCGATCGGCTTCAACCCATTCGTACCAATTGGAATGAATGGAAAAATCATGAATCCAGTCGCTATGAAATAGATCAACACAAACAAACCATGCCTGCCTGGTTTGCCACTCACCAACGTAGTTTGTTGCAGCGTGAAATGAAATCATTAGAAACAGCTTGCAACGCCATTGCCGACCAAATCAAAGAAATTGAACAAGTTATAAAAGAAGAAAATGAAGATTTTATTGAAACTGAAACACAAATTAGAGGCAGTGAACCAGGTAGATTATTGGCAGAATTAGGCAAACAGATTAATCTTCTACAAGAAGAAAAAGGAAAAAGAACTACGGCTATTGAACATTACAATAACTACGCTATAGCATTGGGCTGGGATACAAATGTTAACGAAAAAGAATTTGAAAAAAACAAACGTAAAGCCGAAGAAAAGTCATTAGATATACAAGAGGAGATTAAAAAGACCTATACTGCTCAAGTTAGAGCAGCAGATGCTCAACAACAAGCAGAAATACTTTGCAAAGAACTTGTTGAAAAAATAGAGCAACTTAAAAATCAGCGCAACAATATTACAGGTCGATTAACTGAAATTAGAAAAGAAATATTAGCACATACCGGAGCTACAGAAACCGACATACCCTTTATAGGAGAATTAATTCAACTGAAAGAAGGCGAAGAAAAATGGGAATATGCCATAGAAAAACTCTTACACAATTTTGGTCAACGATTAATTGTTCCCGATGAATATTATAAACAAGTCAATAAGTTTGTTCAACAAACCGATTTAAAAGGCAGAATTGTATACGAACGCTATCAAGCTGGCACCAACCTTACTGATTTGTTATCATGCGAACCTAATGCTGTTCCAGAAAAATTAGCCATTAATGTAAAAAGTGAATATGCCGATTGGGTAAGCTTTCAACTAACTAAATATTACAACTACGATTGTATTGACAACCTCAATGATTTTGCTAAAAAATCGTATGCGATCACTTCAAGTGGTTTAATTAAACACAGTCAACGCCATGAAAAAGACGACCGAAATCGCGTAGGAAGTAGGCAACATTTTGTATTAGGTTGGGACAATTCAGCCAAATTACGCGAACTCATTGCAGAATTAAATCAACTGGAAGAACAAATAGACGCATATAAAAAAGCAGAAAGTATTCATAGCTCCGAAGTTAATCACCTTCAACATCAAGTAAAAGCATTGAATGAATTACTGCGTTTTACTTCATTTGAACTATTGAATAAAGATGCAATTGTTGCGCAAATTCAACAAAAAGAAAAAGAAAAAATAAAATTAGAAAAAGGCGACCCTACTTTAAAAGACTTACAACTAAAAAAAGAAAATCTTCAAAAAAGATTAGAAAGCTTACAACTTAGGAAAATAGATAAAATAAGAGAAGAAGAAAAAGTAAAAGGGCAACTCAATAAATGGGCTTTACAGTATAAACAATGTGAAGAGGTATTGGGTACTTACGAAGGGTTAAATATGGATGATAAATATGCAGCTTTTCAATTAGAGTACATCAATAAAATAGGCTATACCATTGACTTGGATGTGATTGAAAAAGTGCGTGCACATGTGGGCGATCAGATCCATAAAAAAATGAATGAACTAAACCGACAGGTAGAAAATATAAAACGCCAATTACATGCTGCAATGATGGAGTATAAAAATCCATCCGACGACAAGCTCTTACAACGTTTTCCTGATTGGCGCGGAGATACACATCGTTTGTCGTTAGAAGTAGAATATGGCGGGTCTTATATGGAAATATTAGAACGTTTAGAAAGTGAAGAATTGGGTGAACAACGTGATCGTTTTAAAAAATATTTGAATGAAGAAATGATTAATCGCATGAGTAGTTTTGGCGGCAGATTAAATGAACACCTTCAGCAAATACAACGTAGGGTTACCGAGCTGAATCAAAGCTTGGCAGGCATCAGTTATCGCCAACAACCCGAAACATACATTCAATTAGAAGCCAGAGAAGAATTTAGTCCGAATATAAAAGACTTCCGCGCGCGTTTAATTAATTGGAAACCCAATCTTACTGAATACTATCAAACAAAAGACGATAGCATCCTTGAAAATAGTTATATAAAAATCAAAGCGCTAATTGATGACTTAGAAAGTAAAGAAATTTGGAGAAGAGAAGTGATGGATGTTCGCCAATGGTTACGCTTTGTAGCACGCGAAGTAAAAAAAGACGACAAAACAACTTATCGCAGTTATACCGGCACCGAAAAATTAAGTGGTGGAGAACAAGCTCAATTAACCTATACTATTTTAGGAAGCGCTATTGCTTATCAGTTTGGTATAACCAATGATGGATTGAGTAGACGCAGTTTCCGCTTTATATGCGTAGATGAAGCATTTAGCCGACAAGATGAAGAAAAAGCACGTTACCTGATGAATTTATGTAAGCAACTGAATTTACAAATCATGGTGGTAAGCCCCGACAAAACAGAAGAATTTAGAATTGTAGAACCATTTGTAGCAAGAATACATTATGTACAACGCCGCCAAAACAGAGACAGCTTATTATATGACATGCCCATTAAACAATTAAAAGAAAGTTTGGGGAATTGATAATTGATAATTGACAATTGATAGTTGATAATGGGGAATGGGTAAATCGTTGACCGATTTTTATTTTTGAATTTTTACTTTTTTGTCCATTGTTCAGCCAATGCAGCAATTTGAAGCACATTTTGCTGTTCCATGCAATTAAAATGTTTTCGCGGGCATTTGTTGTATCCAATTTTAGAGCAAGGTCTACAGCTTAAATTGTTTACTTCAACAATTTTGTTTTTAACTATATGGCTGCCATAATAGGGAGTCATTCCAAATTCGGGGATGGTATTGCCCCAAATACTTATGATGGGCTTTTTTAGGGCAGCAGCAATATGCATTAAGCCGGTATCGTGCGTAATGATAAATTTAGCGTGTCTAACAATGTCGGCACTTTCATTTAATGTAAATTTACCACAAGCATTATATACTTTCACGTCATCTACACTTGCAATTTCGTTGCCAATTGCGCTATCTTCCGGTCCACCTAATAATATAATGGGGTGATTCAATTGGCTACATAATTTTTTTAATTGATGTACCGGTAACTTTTTAGTAGCATGTGCTGCACCAATAACCAAACCTATATATCCAAATGAGTGAGAATAAGGGAGATCCGCTAAAGTAATTTCTTCCTCTTTAGGAATAAAGTAATCCAGTCCAGCCCCATCATTTACCACACCAAAAGTTCTTACAGTTTCAAAACAACGATCAACAATATGTATCGCTGGCAATCGATTTACTTTAAAAGCAGTTAGTAGCCATTTCTTTATGTTCAGCTTATTAAAAGAAAATGCTTTAACATTCAGGGTACGTTTTATTTTAGCAGTTCTTAAGTTGTGATGTAAGTCTATGATATAGTCAAATTCTTGTGCTTTCAAACTTTGTATCATTTGATCCCAATCGTTTTCAAGATAATGAAAATGATCGATATAAGGGTTGGCTATAGTAACTGCTTTAAAAGAAGATTTAGTTAAAAAATGTACTTCGGCGTTTGGAATTTGAAGTTTTATACAACGAATAACAGGAGTAGTTAATACAATATCTCCTATAGAAGAAAAACGAATGATTAAAAATCTCATGTTTATTAGCGCTTACTTTTTATTTTTAAAAACTGTATCATGTCGTTTCTAATAATTATTGTTTTTTCTTTTGAATTTTGAATTTTGAATTTTGCCTTTTAAGGAAGCATTTCAGCAGTTTCCACGTAATTCAAATCTTTATGAAAAGTTTCTTCTGTAAAATAAAACGCAATGAAAGCAATAGTCATCACTACAATTCCGGTAACTATTCCACTATTGTAAATACTCCAATGCCAAGTATTTTGAAACAAATTTAAGAACAGCAGATTTAGCAAAGGCAATGCACCTCTAACCATATTGGGAATAGTGGTTGCAGCTGTTGCACGCAAATTGGTACCAAACTGTTCTGCACCCATTGTTACAAATATTGCCCAAAAACCCGTACTAAATCCTAGCAAACCACATATAGCATACATCGTATTGTCGTTGTTATTGAAAGTGCTATAAAATAAAAGCAAGGAGGCAACCGTTAAAAGGTAAAAAGACAATAACGCTTTTTTCCTACTCTTGAAATATTGACTTAACAATCCTATTAAAATATCTCCTATTGCAATGCCTACATAACCAAACATAATTGCCCTACCACTATCTATATGATTGTCGCCATAAATTTCTTTAGCAAAGCGATTACTTAAATTAATTAATATACCAATTACATACCAAGTTGGTAATCCAATTAAAATAGCTAGGATATATTTTTTAAACCGGGTACCATTATTAAAAAACATCAAAAAATTGCCTCTTTGTACTTCTTTAATTTGTTTAACATGATGAAACATTCCGCTTTCGGCAACAGAAATTCTGAGTAACAATAACCCAATTCCTAATCCTCCACCTATTTGATAGCATAAGCGCCAATCGTTGGTGAATTTATATACAAAATAGGCAAATACTGCACCAAATAACCCGATACCAGCAACCAGAGAAGTACCCACACCTCTTTTTTCTTTTGGCATTAATTCACTCACCAATGTAATTCCTGCACCCAGCTCACCTGCTAATCCAACTCCAGCAATAAATCTTGCCCAAGCATACTGATCAACTGTTTGTACATAACCAGTAAAAAAGTTGGCAATAGAATACAAAGCAATTGATCCAAACAATACGCTTAATCTGCCTTTTTTATCGCCAATAGTACCCCAAATAATTCCACCTATTAAAAGGCCGATCATCTGCCAATTAATAATTTTTGTACTCGCGGCAATAACAGATGCCTTATCAGACAGTATTACGCCAATACCTTTTAAGCTAGGTTCTCTCACAATTGTAAACAACAGTAA
Organism: Sphingobacteriia bacterium; assembly: GCA_947452295.1. Lineage (GTDB taxonomy): Bacteria > Bacteroidota > Bacteroidia > Chitinophagales > Chitinophagaceae > Sediminibacterium. The sequence goes on along the minus strand of CANGCK010000019.1, from coordinate 19,366 downwards.
ATCATAAATGTCTACAAAATAGCCGAGTGCAGCCACAACAACCGGCAATGAAAGAATGCCAATTGTTTTTTGTGTAGGAGTAGATTCGATATTCATGCGAATGTATTATTGTTTAGGTTTATGAAACAATAGTTTAATAATTACAGGAGCTGTGGTGATAAATACAATTCCCAAAACAATTACTTCTAAATGTTTTTTTAAATCGAAATCAAATTCAGCAAGTATCCATTTTTGTAAAAAATGCCCCCCCACCAACATACTACTCACCCATGCTATACAACCAATTACATTATAGAAAGTAAATTTTTTGCGATTCATATCAACAATACCTGCAACAATTGGAGCAAAAGTTCTTACAATTGGAATGAAACGTGCAACTACAATAGCACCACCCCCATGTTTCTCATAAAAATCGTGTGCTTGAATTAAAAAACGTCTTTTAAAGAAAAAGTTTTCTTTCCATTCATACATAGTTGGTCCTACTTTTCTACCAAACCAATATCCGGTAGCATTTCCCAAAATACCTGCAAAAGAAATAAATGCAATTAAAACCAATAAACCAATGTACTCATTTTGAGTAGGCAAAATAACATTGGCAATATTGCTACTGTAAATACCTGCCACAAACAGTAAACTATCGCCAGGCAAAAAGAAGCCGGCAAATAGTCCAGTTTCTGCAAATACTACAAACATAATTAACCATAAACCACCATGCTCAATATAAAACTGTGGTTGTAATAACTGTGTCCAATGAAAATCCATTAAAATCTGCAACAACATATCATCAAAATTTATTACGAATTAGCAATAGTACTTTCTTGTAATTCTCCTTCCCATTTACTCACAACACTTGTAGCTAGCGCATTACCCAATACATTGGTTCCTGTTCTAAACATATCGCAGAAATGGTCGATCGGCAAAATTAACGCAACACCTTCTGGTGGTATTTTAAACATGGCACAAGTAGCCAATACAATGATCAAAGAAGCGCGAGGAACCCCTGCAATTCCTTTGCTAGTTAACATCAGTACCAATAACATAGTAAATTGCTCTCCTAAAGGCATATGAATTCCATAAGCTTGTGCAATGGCTAAGCTAGCAAAAGTCATGTACATCATGCTCCCATCTAAGTTAAAAGAATATCCTAATGGGAGAATAAACGATACGATTTTGTTTTTACATCCAAAACGCTCCAGTTCTTCAGTTAATTTAGGGAATACGGCTTCACTGCTGGTGGTACTAAAAGCTACCAACAATGGATCAGCAATATGTTTTAGAAGGCTTGTCATTTTTTTCCCTAGCACAAAGTATCCTACAGATGTAAGTATTATCCAAAGGCAGGCAATACCCATTACAAAATAACCAAAGTAAATAAAGTAAAAGCTAAATATACCCAATCCTTTATCAGCCACTACTGCAGCCAAAGTACCAAATACGCCAACGGGGGCAAAGTTCATTACATAACCCACAATTTTTAAAATAATATGCGCTATAATATCAAATGCTTTAATAACTGGCTTGGAATATTCGCCCAAATTAGCAGCTGCAACGCCAAAGAAAATAGAGAATATTACAATCTGTAGAATTTCGTTGGTGGCCATTGCTTCAAAAACACTGGATGGCACTACATGTTCAATAAATTTTTGCAAAGAGAATTCACTGGTTTTTCCCATCAAATCCTTCAATCCTGCTGTATCCGCTTGCGACAAATCGATGTAAGAGCCTGGTTTAAAAAAATTCACCAATACCATCCCAACCAATAAACTAACTAAAGAAGCACTTATAAACCAAAGCATTGCTTTACCACCTACACGTCCTACTGTTTTCAAATCGCCTAGTTTAGCAATTCCCACTACCAATGTAGTAAATACCAATGGAGCGATGATGGTTTTTACCAAGCGAATAAAAATTGTGCCTAATAGTTTAATGTTTTTAGAGAAGGCTGTAATGGTTTCCGGAGCAGCGTTTTGGTGTACAAGATAACCTACAACGATTCCAAGTACCATTGCTATTAAAATAGAGAGGGTTAATTTATTTTTCATTTGGCTTACTTTTTATGAATGAAGTCATTAAAATCATAAATTCTTACTGTTTTAATAAAAAAATACAATTTTAATGGCCAATTACGGCACTTTACTTTTTGAATTGGCAATATAACCGTAAAATTCGAAAAAAAGAGCATATACATAATTATATAAAGATTTGATACTCATTAACAATAATTGCCTATTTTTCCAGAACATTTCTACAATAACCTAATTAATTGGATTATGAATTTATTCAGAAAAAAATCATTGGATGCTTTTGAAGCAGACATGAAAAAAAGTGAACTTAAACGAGTACTAGGCAAATGGAGCTTAACCGCCATTGGTATTGGTGCAATTATTGGTGGTGGTATTTTTGTACTTACCGGTACTGGCGCTTATTATCATGCAGGACCTGCATTAGCACTTTCATTCATTATTGCAGGTATTGCTTGCGTATTTGCAGCATTGTGCTATTCTGAATTTGCCAGTATGATTCCGGTTGAAGGATCGGCTTACGCATATGCTTATGGCACTATTGGTGAAATATTTGCCTGGATTATTGGATGGGGACTAATTTTAGAGTACGCAATGGGATCGATGACTGTTGCAGTAAGTTGGTCTGGATATTTCAATAAACTAATTGGCTTGTTTGGTATGCATTTGCCAGATTATTTAACCCAAGATCCGGGTAGTTATCAAGGTGTAGGCTTCTCTATGAATCTACCGGCAACAATTATTGTATTACTTGTTACTGCATTATTAGTTAAAGGAACAAAAGAAGCTGCAAAAGCCAATAATGTGATTGTTGTTTTAAAGGTTTCTGCAGTCCTTTTCGTGATAATCGTTGGTGCTTTTTGCATCAATACTGCCAATTGGCATCCATTTATTCCTGAAGCTACCACAATAGTAGATCATGGCGTTAGTAGAGATGCCTACGGCTGGGGTGGTATAATTTCTGGAGCTGCGGCTATTTTCTTTGCGTATGTTGGTTTCGACGCAGTTTCAACACAAGCCGGAGAGGCCATCAATCCTAAAAAAGATGTGCCATTTGCAATTGTAGCTTCATTACTAGTATGTACTGTATTATACATTTTAGTTTCGTTGATTCTCACTGGAATGATGAACTACACAGATTTTAATCCGGTTGGGAAATACCCCACCGCCATTAAAGCGCCTGTAGCAATGGCTTTTGAAATTGCAGGAATGCCTTGGGCAGTATTTATTATTACTGTTGCTGCAACTGTAGGTCTAATTTCAGTTTTAATGGTAATGATGCTAGGTCAATCAAGAATATTTTTAGGCATGTCTAAAGATGGCTTGATTCCTAAATTTTTCTCTGAAATACATCCTGTCAACAAAACACCCTACAAAAATTCTATATTTCTTGGGGTTATCATTGCCGGTGTTGCAGGTTTTACACCTATCAGCACTCTAGCCGACATGACCAGCTTTGGCACTTTATTTGCCTTTACAATGGTATGTATTGCTGTTTGGCTACTTAGAATTAGAGAACCTAATTTACAACGTAATTTTAAAGTGCCTGCCTTACCCGTAATTGCAGTTTGCGGTATATTAATCAATACATTTTTAATGTATAAATTAGAGCACAAAGCGCAATTGTTATCATTAGGCTGGTTAGTTATTGGCTTATTTATATATTTTATATATAGTCAAAGAAACAGTAAATTAAATGAACCATCAGCGTAATCATGCTTGCATAAATTAGTCATAAATACGCTTTTTTAATAAATTGATATTAAAACCGCCCAAAATAAAGGGCGGTTTTTTTGTTGATTCTAAACCTACTGGTCAGACCACCGTCAGACCATGGTCTGACGGTGGTCTGACCAGTAGGGCCAAAATCTCGATTTTTTCCCCCTTTCGTTGGCTGCTTAATCCGTAACCACTAATTTTGCCACTCGAAACAATTTTTAACTATGGGAAGGATTTTTGAAGTACGTAAAGCTACCATGTTTGCCCGTTGGGACAGAATGGCCAAACAATTTACCCGAATTGGCAAGGAAATTATTATTGCTGTAAAAGCAGGTGGGCCAGATATTGCCACCAATCCGGCATTACGTCGTTGTTTTCAAAATGCCCGTAGTGTAGGCATGCCTAAAGATCGTGTAGAAGCTGCCATAAAAAGAGCGCAAGGTAAAGACACCACTAACTACGAAGAAATATTATACGAAGGTTATGCCCCACATGGCGTAGCCCTTTTGGTTGAAACCGCTACCGACAATCATGTAAGAACGGTTGCTAACGTAAAAAGCCATTTCAATAAAGGCAATGGCGCATTAGGAAACAGCGGTAGCGTGAGCTTTCAATTCAAGAAAATGGGGGTTTTTAAATTAAAACCCGAGGGTTTGAATATGGATGACCTAGAACTAGAATTAATTGATCATGGACTAGATGAATTGGGTGAAAGCAACGATGATAATGGCAACCCTATTTTAGTTTTACGTTGTGCCTTTACCGATTTTGGCAACTTACAAAAAGCTTTGGAAGAGAAAAATTTATCGACTTTAAGTGCTGAACTAGAATGGATCCCCACTACAACAGTGCCTATTTCTGACGAACAAGCCGAAGATGTAAGTAAATTGATAGACCGCTTAGAACAAGATGAAGATGTAAACAAAGTGTTCCATAATATGGCCTAGCTGTTTAGTTCGAATTTCATTGTACCTGCCTGCTATGATGGTAATTGACGGGGTGATAATTGATGAATTACTACTTAACACTTATACAAAATGTATAGCCGAATTGTCGGTTGAAAAAAATGATGGGAGGTTGGTCAATATTATATAGATTGATCTACCTCCCATTTTTTCTATTATACCCTTTATATATTTATTGCGAACAATAGACATAGATGGTTTGGCCATACCCCAATTTATTGATAGCTGAAATTCAACATAAACAACTAATTGATTTCTACTACCATCTACCTATTTGAAACATTAGAGTTGGCATCCCCCATTTTCGAAAATTCACTTTGCCTGGTATTCAACTTTCAACGTAATTGAAGCAGTTTTTTCTTTAGATGATGTATTAAAGGATCCCCCGTAACTGTAGTTTTCATTGTCATTCTTACCAGTTATTTGAAAAACGCCCATATTGGCTCTCTTTAAATCTCCTAACGATGTACCAGAATTTTTTGCAATCGTTTCTGCTCTTACTTTACCATCTGATGCAGCTTTAGCTAACAATACAATTTTCAGTTCATTTAATTTGCTGTAATAATATGCAGGCTTTTGAGAATTAAATTCAATCCCTTTTTGTAAAAGCTCAGTTACTTCTCTGGAGATTTTTTCTACCAATGCAATATTTTTTGAATCGATTTTAACTTCCGCGGTTAAGGTATATCCACTAAAAACAGATTTAGATGTTCTGGTTATTTCTTCATATTCATTCTGAAAATTTTTCTGAATATCTATCGATGAAAATACGATACTACTATCGGGTAATCCTTTGTTTTTAAGGTATGACACTATTACTGCTTCATCGGCCTTAATATTTGCATACGCTTCTTTTAAATCAAATCCATATCTGTTAAAAGTGCCCTTCCAAACTATTTGATCACTTGTAAAGTCTTGTTCTGCTAACCCTGTAACTACAATCGTTTCAGCACTTTTAAACTTATATTTATAGGCATTTGCCAATAATAAAGTTCCAATTAAAATTGTTGCTGCAATAATAATTGTACCCGTGTAATTTTTAATCTCTGATAACATGTTTTTTGTTTAAATGTTTAATTTCAAGTTTTCAGCGGATTATTGATTTTAGTATAGGTCGACAACCTGTCGCGCCACTTTTGAATTTTGGCTTTTAACTTTTTTATTCGCTCATCATTTCACGAACCACTTTCATCACATCTTCTGCATTGGGTTTACTGAAATAATCGCCATCACTTCCATAACTTGGTCGGTGCGCTTGTGCAGTTAAGGTACGTGGACTAACATCTAACCATTTAAAGGCTTTCTGCCCTTCTATAACCTGGTTGTACATATATGCCGCCGCGCCCCCTGGCACATCTTCATCTACAAACAATATTCTATTGGTTTTTTTAAGTGATTCTACTATTGAATGATTCACATCAAAAGGCAATAATGTTTGTACATCTATCACCTCGCAACTAATTCCCTCATTGGTTAATCGATCTACTGCATCTTGTATTATTCTTAATGTAGATCCATATGATACAATGGTTATATCGGTTCCGGATTTAATCACTTCCGGCACGCCTAATGGCACGGTAAAAGACAATAAGTTGGCAGGTAATTTTTCTTTTAATCGATATCCGTTTAAACATTCTATTACAATAGCAGGGTCATTTCCTAATAATAAAGTATTGTATAAACCAACTGCTTGCACCATATTTCTTGGCACACAAACATGCAAGCCTCTCAACGAGTTTACAATCATTCCCATTGGCGATCCGCTATGCCAAATTCCTTCCAACCGGTGCCCCCTGGTTCTAATAATCAATGGACAACTGTGCAGGCCCCTGGTTCTAAAATAGGTTGATGCTACATCATCACTAAGAACTTGTAAACCGTATAATAAATAATCTAAGTATTGTATTTCAGCAATTGGCCTCAATCCGCGCAACGACATACCTAAGGCTTGCCCCATTATGCTCAACTCTCTGATGCCAGTATCCGTAATTCTTTCTACACCATGTTTTTCTTGTAGACCAGCAAAACCCTGGTTTACATCTCCTATCTGGCCTACATCTTCTCCAAATGCATATACTTTATTGTTATTGGTAAAGAGCTGATCAAAGTATTTATTCAACACTTCATATCCATTAATTACCGGAGCATCAATGTCTATTAATGGCTTTATTTCTTTAACTTTTAAAGGGCTTTTAGGCGATTCATCGTATAAATGAGAATTATAGATGGCTTTGTTTTCAGCTAAATATTGTTGGTAAAAATTCCGCACTTCATTTACAGAGGGAGAATCGGGTGCTATTTCTATCCCTCTGAATAGTGCCCGAAGAATATCTCTTCTCAACGGTTCTTTAATATTAGCTAAATCGGTAGTAAGTTCTTGTATTTGATTGTATCGTTCGATATCATTTACCACCATTTCACGTAGTAATTGAACAGCTGCTGTTTGTTTTTCCTTTAAGGGGGTGATGTATTTTTCCCAAGCTTTTAACCGACTTTCTTTTACATGTGTTTTAGCAAATACTTCCGCTTCAGTCACTTCTTCTTCTACTGCTAAACCATTTTCTAACATCCACTCGCGCATTTTTTTAATACAATCCCACTCGCGCTCCCAAGCTAATCGTTCGGGAGATTTATACCGCTCGTGACTACCACTGGTTGAATGTCCTTGAGGCTGCGTAACTTCTTCTATATGAAACAATGCTGGGATATGGGTATCGCGCATTTGTTGCAAAGCTTGATCTATTACCTGACACATGCCTGCATAATCCCAACCTTTTAATTTATATATTCTAATACCATTGGTGTCTTCCAATTTCTCTAATCCGCGAAGTGCTTCAGAAATAGATCCTTTAGTTGTTTGTAAGCTTTTAGGGACAGAGATACCATACCCATCGTCCCAAACAAATACGGCCAGTGGTACTTGTAATACGCCTGCAGCATTCATTACTTCCCAAAAATGTCCCTCTGTTGTACTTGCATCACCAATTGTACAAAAACAAATTTCATTGCCATTATTGCTAAGAGTCGCCAATTCTTGTTTATGCTTACTTTCCCTAAAACATTTTGAAGCGTATGCCAATCCCAAAGCCCTAGGCATTTGAGAAGCTGTTGGCGCCATATCGGCTGTAATATTTTTTTTATTAGCCAAATCAACCCAATCGCCATTTTCTTCCACAAATCGGGTTGCAAAATGAGCATTCATTTGTCTACCGGCACTAAAGGGGTCGTTGTTTGGATCTGTATCACCATATAACTGAGAAAAATATTGTTCCACAGTAGCCAATCCAGCTGCAAACATAAAAGTCTGATCACGATAATAGCCACTTCTAAAATCACCCGGTTTAAAGAATTTAGCCATGGCAATTTGCGCTACCTCTTTTCCATCGCCAAAAATGCCAAATTTGGCTTTTCCTGTAAGCACTTCTCTTCTACCCAATAAGCTAACTTCTCGGCTTATTACAGCTGTTTTATAATCTTCAAGTATAGCTTTACGAAATGCCTCAAATGATAGCATATCATGATGCTGCTGACTATTGGTGAGTGATTCCATTTGACAAAAATAACGCTACCTGACGAATAGCATGCGAATAATTATGCAGGCTGCCAAGTATTTTAAAATTGTAGATAAACTGTTAAAATCTTATCTGCTATAATTAAGGTAATTCTATGCGGTAAGATTGTGTAATTTTACCGCCTAAAGTTTTTAACCAACTAAAATAAAGTAATATGAAGTCGTTTTTTTTATCCGTTTGCCTATTATCAGGTATGAGTCTATTTGCTCAAAACAATGTTCAATTCAAAGAAGTAAACCACAGTTTTGGTAAGATTATTAGAAATGTACCCGCTACCTATGTATTTTCTTTTACCAACACAACTCCAAAACCTATTATTGTTGAATCTGCTGTAGCAGAATGTGGTTGCACCAAGCCGGAATATGATGTAAAGCCCATTTTAAAAGGCAAAACAAGTAGCATTAAAGTAACATATAATGCTGCCAATCCAGGAAGTTTTACTAAGAAAGTAACGGTGAAATTTGCCAATAATCCTCAACCTGTAATTTTAACCATTGAAGGTATGGTTGTCGATAAAAAATAAATCCATTCAAATCGCTTAAGTCATTTTCATGCTATCAATCAGTTCTAGAGGGCAAAATATGCCTGCTTCTCCCATCAGAAAATTAGTACCTTTTGCAGAAGCCGCTAAAAAAAGAGGTACTAAAGTTTACCATTTAAATATTGGTCAGCCCGATATTGAAACACCCAAAGCTATTTTGGATGCTGTTAGGCATAGCGATTTTAAAGTGCTGGAATACAGCCATAGCGCAGGAAATGAAAGCTATCGTAAAAAATTAGTGCAATACTATCAGTCTGTTGGTATTGAAGTAAATCATCAACAAATTATTATTACCACTGGTGGTAGTGAAGCCATTCAATTTGGCTTAATGGCTTGTTTAGATGCTGGGGATGAAGTAATTATCCCAGAACCTTTTTACGCCAATTATAATGGATTTGCTGTAGCTGCAGGTGTAAATGTTGTGCCCATAACCGCAACCATTGAAAATGGATTTGCACTTCCTCCTATTGCTGCATTTGAAGAAAAAATAACTGCAAAAACAAAAGCCATCCTTATTTGTAGCCCCAATAACCCTACCGGTTATATATACAGCAAAGAAGAAATGAACCAATTAAAAGCATTGGTTATTAAATACAATTTGTTTCTTTTTTCGGATGAAGCTTATAGAGAATTTTGCTATGAGGAAGAACAAGTTAGTGCCATGCATTTAACTGGCATAGAAAATCAGGTGATATTAATGGATACCATCAGTAAACGTTACAGTGCTTGTGGTGGTAGAATTGGCGCATTGGTAACCAAAAACCAAGCAGTATTAGATGCTGTGATGAAGTTTGCCCAAGCCAGATTAAGCCCTCCCAGCTTTGCACAAATAGCCGGAGAAGCTGCGATTGATTTACCCGCCAACTATTTTGACACGACTAAAGCGGAATACAAATCCAGAAGAGATTTGATCATTGATAGATTAAACAAAATGGAAGGTGTTTTTTGTCCCAATCCGGGTGGCGCTTTTTATGCCATCGCTCAATTACCCATCGATGATGCGGATAAGTTTTGCCAATGGCTACTCGAAGATTTTTCGTTGGAAGGCGAAACCGTTATGCTAGCACCAGCCACTGGCTTTTATGGTACCGCGGGGTTTGGTAAAAAAGAAGTTCGATTAGCGTATGTATTAAACTTAACCGATATCAATAAAGCAATGGACTGTTTAGATGCAGCCATAAAAGTATATCCGGGTAGAATATAATCGGTTTATTGACGAAATAAATTATATTAACATTTTTTATATATTTAATAAAATCAAACAAAAAGCTATTTTTTAGACCCTATAAGATTAATTTTTTGATTTTTTTTGAAATTTTGCCATATAAATGATTGCACTAAGCTATATTTGTGCAATAAATAACGAATTATATTTTTTTTATAATGGCAAGCAATCGAAAAAACCCCTCGTTTCTACGAGGGGTTTACTTTTTATTTCCATGAAGAATTTCACTTTTCAACATTCAATTAAAAAAACCCGCAAAAAAACAGCATACAACTGATTTTTTACGGGCATCTACATCTTTAGTTCAAGTTACTTTAAAGATGTGCATTTTTTAAGCAGAGCATTGTTGCAATGCTTCTTATTCAGCACTCTGTATATTTCCGGCTTGCTTTCCTTTTTGTCCATCAACAATATCGAAAGTAACTTTTTGACCTTCTTTTAAAGATTTAAATCCACCCATATTAATGGCGGAAAAATGCGCAAATAAGTCTTCGCTGCCATCATCTGGCTTAATAAATCCAAAACCTTTTGCGTCGTTGAACCATTTTACTGTTCCGGTAGGCATAACTATTGTTTTAATTATGCTCAATATACATTTTTTATTGTAATTAATCATTTTTGGCATTTTTTTTTCAAATGCACCCAATCATATTAAATAAAATCATACTGCACTCGTGGTGTATACCTAGTCACTCGTTCATTCTATACTTTTACATAACCACAATCAATCATTGCTGCAATGATTGTCATTACTGCCCGCTATTTATGTGAGTAGGTTTGCTTTATATAGTATCTCTAATCAACATCCAAAATTGACATAAGCCATAATGAGTGTTTGCAAAGCAACCGCAAATGATTAAAAAACTTATTCAATGAAACGTATATAATACAAAAGTAAAAAATCAATCACTATGAAAACGAACCCGCATTTTTTTCGACTACTCATTTTTTATTTATTCTTCGCATCAAAAATCTTTGCAACTAATTATTATGTAGATCCATCCTCAACAGTGAACATTGCAATAGGAACCATTACCAATCCTTGGAAAACGCTTGCACAAGTTAATGCAGGCACCACTAATATACAGCCGGGTGATACCGTGTTTTTTAAGCGAAGCCAAATTTACACAGGAAAATTAATTGTAGGTGGGTCAGGGACTTCTACACGCCCAATTGTATATACTTCTTATGGCCTAGGTGATATGCCCCTCTTTACAAATAATGCATCAGACATCATTGTAATGTACAATAGGGAGTATGTTATAATAGACCGTTTAATGATTACCGACAGAACCATGAGTTTAACAGACCATACGGCTCAAGCCAAAATTGGTTATGGCATTGTTATTGGCAACTCGCCCAATTGTACCATCAGCAACTGCGATATTTCGTTGGTTGGTATGGCCATTTCTACACAAGAAGGTTCCGACTTTTGTAAAATTACCGGCAACTACATTCATAACCTTCGCGCTGTAAGAAATACCCCTACTTCCGTCAATTCAAACGACGACTATGGTGCTACGGCAATCGTGCTTTCGAGTTCTAGTAACCTAATTCAAGGAAATATTATGGAAGACTGTTGGTGTACCAGCTACGATTATGGTTTTGATGGAGGTATTGTAGAAATGTTTGGTACCAATATTAGTAACAATAAAATTATTGGGAATCAGGCTTATAACAGCAATGGCTTTATGGAAGTAGGCAGTGCCACCAATGGAATTGCTACCAATAATTTAGTAGCATACAATAAAGTAATTAACTGTGGATTAACCTGCTGCTTTCACAATAAAAACACCGATGGTTTTTATATTAGAACAGATAATTTTCAGTTTTACAATAACACCATAATTGAAACCAAACGACAATTTGAATGGGCAGCGCAATTGTTTTGGTATGCCGATCCTTATGCGACTAACCAAGTTGTTTTTAAAAACAATATTGTTTGGATTACTAATGGCGCAAGTGTTGTAAACAATTATTCGTTGTATCCCAATCGCGTAATACATACCAATAATATTTATAAAGTAAGACGCGGTGTGGGTATCCCAACATTAGATATTACAGAAAGAGTGATTTACGACAATACCCGCATTTTTGAAGACACCAGTAGTGCCGACCCTATTGGTTGGGACTTAAGGTTGCCGCTAGGGTCGCCCGCTATTGATTTTGGAACCAATTTGGGATTTACAGTAGATTATAGAGGGAATCCCATTATCGGAAAACCAGATGCCGGTATCCATGAATTTGTGTCATCCTCCACGCCTATTTCTCGAAAATTTTATGTTGATCCCTCCAATTTAGAACCCACGGCTAATGGAAGTATTTCTAACCCTTGGAAAAACATTGACCAAGTAAATGCAGGGACCACCGCACTTTTACCTGGCGATACCGTTTTTTTTAAACGTGGGCAAACCTATACAGGTAAATTATTAATCAGGTCATCGGGTACAGCCGCTAAACCGATTGTATATATGTCGTATGGTCTTGGGAATATGCCCGAATTTACCAACACATCTTCAGAAGTAATATATGTAGCCAATCAACACCATATTATTATCAATAGATTTAGGATTACCGACAGAACCATGACTACCGACCATGCTGTTCAAGCAAAAGTTCCTTACGGTATTGTACTAGATAATGCACCCAACTGTACCATCACCAATTGTGAAATTAGTTTACTGGGAGTAGGCATTGCTACCAGATTAGGGTCAGACTCCGCCCAAATAATTGGCAACAATATTTATAATATGCGGGGAATCAGACTTACCGCGGGAGGCACCGATGATTATGGTGCCAACGCAATGGTACTTGGAGGATCTAACAACTATATAGCATTTAATATGATAAAAGACTGTTGGGCCATTAGTCCCGATTTTGGATTTATAGGCGGAGCCATCCAAATGTATAATTCCAGAATAGACAATAACCGATTTATGTACAATACGATAAGCAACTGTAATGGTTTTTTAGAAATTGGCGGTAGTAGCAACGGAACTTCTACGAACAATTTAATTGCATACAATAAAATATTAAACTGCGGACAAACTGCTATTTTTCACAATAAAATCGGGGAATCGAGTTATATTAACACCAATAATACCCAAATCATTAATAATGTAATCGTTGAAACCAAAATCCAATTCAATAAAGCAAGTGCCATGTTTTGGTTTGCAGATCCAACTAAAATAGATGTAGCCATTATGCGCAACAATATTATTTGGTTAACAACTGGTGAAAGTGTAGTGAGTAACAACTTAGATACCAATAAGCTAATTCATACCAATAATATATATAAACTCACTTCCGGAACATTGGGTGTACGCATAAACCCTACTGAATTATTATTAATAGGAAGTGCACCTATTTTTACTGATACTACCGGTGATCAGGAAACCTGGGATTACAGGCTTTTACCAGGTTCGCCTGCAATTAACTTTGGTGTTAATACTGGCTTAACTCGCGACATCATCGGAACAACTTATATTAATAACCCAGATGCAGGTATTTATGAATACGTTCCGCCAGTTATTGTTAAAGCACCAGCAAAATATTATGCCGACCCTTCTTCTACCGCTACTACTGCCAATGGCTCGTTTCAATACCCTTGGAAAACCATTGCACAAGTAAATGCAGGCACTACAGGCTTAGTACCTGGAGATAGTGTTTTCTTTAAAAGTGGACAGCGCTTTAGTGGGCAGTTAATAGCCGGTGGATCTGGCTCTGCAGTACAACCCATTGTTTATACCACTTATGGTACCGGCAATTTGCCCGAATTTACCCATACTACTTCCGATGTAGTGGTAGTTAGGAATAGGAACTATGTAATAATAGATGGATTTAAAATTATTGACAAAACAATGGATACGCTAAATAGAGCCCTACAAGCAAAGATAGCTTATGGAATTGTTTTAGAAGGATCGCCCAATTGCACCATACGCAATTGCGATATATCGTTGGTGGGTATAGGTATTGCCACAAGAGAAGGTTCTGACTTTACTACCATCACCAACAATTATTTCCACAATATGCGGGCAGTAAAAAACACGCCCGCCAGTATAAGTTCCGTAGATGATTATGGAGCAAATGCCATGGTGATTGGTTCGTCTAATAATTTAATAACCCGAAATAAAATGAAAGGCTGCTATGCAAACAGTTATGATTACAATTATGTTGGCAGCATGGTTACTTTATTCAATACCAATGTAAGTAATAATCGTATAATATATAATACAGCTATTGATGGCATTGTGTTTTTAGAAATTGGTAGTACGCATGAAGGAACCGCTATCAATAATTTAATTGCTTACAATAAAATCATCAATGTAGAACAGGTAGCAATTTTTCATAACAATCCGAGTTTTGGAAATTATGTATCTACCAATAATACCCGTTTCTTTAACAATGTAGTGGTGGAGACCGAAGAAATTACCGAATTAAATAGTCCGATGTTCTTTTATGACGACCCCAACACCCTAGATATTGCGGTTGTAAGAAATAATATTTTTTGGCTAACAGAAGGATCTACCATATTTAACAACCCGTTAAACCCAACAAGAATTGAACATTCCAATAACATCTTTAAACTTTCTACCGGTGAAGTTGGACAAAATTTAGATCGAACCAGTTTGCTAATTAGAAGAGAACCAACTGTAATATTTTCGGACACGACTAATATAAATCCTGAATATTGGAATTACCAATTAGTTGCTGGTTCACCTGCCATTAATTTCGGAACAGATGTATCCATACCAGCAGATTTTGACAATAATCCTATAGTTGGTAAAACAGATGCTGGTGTGTATGAATATCAAACATTGGTACCGCCAACACCTGTAGATCCTTTAAACGCCTCTATACAAATTACCGACTCTATAAAATGTTATGGAGGAACTGCCAATGTATTGATAGCTGCAACCGGCGGAACAGCACCTTACACAGGCCTAGGTACATTTTCTGTAACAGCAGGAACATACCAGTATATTGTAACAGACAGCAAAGGATTGAAAGATACGGTAAGCATAACAGTTGTTCAACCTGCTATTTTAAGTTCAACAACTAGCGTAATTGCTTATTCTGCAAATACCGATACTACCAGTATTAAAGTAACAGCTTTGGGAGGTAAGCCAACTTATACCTTCCAACTAAATACAGGTGCCTTCCAAAGCAATAATATTTTTTACGGATTAAGAGCGGGCAACTACACCATAACAGTAAAAGACCTGAATGGATGTGCAGCATCTTCATTAACGAATATACCGGCAGCGCCACTTAAATTAAAGGCTAGTATCACTGTAACAGATTCCATCAAATGTTTTGGTGGCACAACAAGTATAAATATTACCGCAACAGGAGGTTTACCCCCCTATACAGGAACGGGCTCATTTACAGTAGCTGCTGGCAGTTATGTATATATAGTTACAGACGCAACCAACAAAAAAGATACAGTATATGTAATCATTACTCAGCCTGGATTATTGAACTTGAATTTAGTGGTGAGTCCGTATCCTAGCAATAGCGACAGCACTACCATTACCGCAACAGCATCTGGAGGAAAAGTGCCTTACAGTTATCAATTAAATACTGGATTTTTCCAAACAGCTGGTATTTTCCCTAATATCACTGCAGGGTCATACAGCATTACAGTAAAAGACTACAATGGTTGTACAACAAGTAATACAGTAACCGTAGCACAACCTACACAACGTAAAGATTTTTACATCAATGTATATCCGAATCCTACCAATACCTATTTTACGCTAACCATTAATAACTATCAAGGATTAAATGGGAACTTAAAAATAAAAGTATTCGATTCGAATGGATTGTTAGTATTTGCTACAAGAGGACCTTCCTATACTTATTATAATTTTGGAGCAGGCTTTAGCAGGGGAAACTATACATTAGTAGTAGAATTGGGGGGTACTGCCAAAGCGATGCAAATCATAAAAATGTAACTGGCTTGTATATTTGGTTGTTGAATGATTGAAATAAGTAGTGCTTTTCCTATTGTTGGAAAAGCACTACTTGTTTATACTATATCATGGATTGTACCCACTAAAAAAATGGCATTATAATTGACTATTAGTAGGTAATAATTATTTGTCCATTTCCAGATCTATTCCCCGAAGTATAGGTAGTACTCGATGCATAAGTGACATTAACATAAGATGAGCCACCACCTCCTGCACCTATTGAAGCTCCTCCTCCTCCTCCGCCGCCGCCGCCAAAATATCCACCACCACCACCACCACCACCACCCCAAGTTGATGTATTTACAGCACCTCCATTACCACCATTTATAGCTATTCCTGCAGTTGGAGCAGTAGTTTGTGGATCAATTGATGAGCCTGCAGCACCACCTGCTGATTGGGTGGCTCCTTTACCCCCTTCTGACTTTCCAGAATAGTTTCCCTGTGCTCCATTAGAACCATTTGGTGCACCAGCAGCTGCACCAGCATACCCTGCAGTACTTCCGCCTCCTCCGGCAGCAATTACATAGCTGGCAGCTTGTGTAATACCCACATTTGAAAATATGCCTGATAATCCCCCCCCCGCTTTACCTGCTGTGCTTGTGTTGGCATTATTTCCACCTCCCGCGCCTGCATAGCCATAAACAGCAGCATTTGTAGTAGGCTGACCACCTACTACAATATTTAAAACGGCTCCCGATGTTACCGTTAAACTAGTTTGTACCCTTCCACCCAACCCACCAGCTGCAGTGCTGCTGCCACCTTGTGCACCATAAGCATCAACAGATAGAGAAGTAACCCCACTAGGTACTGTCCATGTTTGTACAGCACCAGTATAAGTAAAAGTTATCGAACCATGTGAAATTATTGGTGGCGGGAAAAAACCAAACAACTGCGATTTTGCAAAAAATGGCAACAATAAACATATCATTAATAAGCGGCCCATATTCTTATTTGGTTGTTTTCAATAGAAACCATTTCATTAATGGCTATTCCATAATTAAATAATAATACTTCACCAATTAGTCCATTATGTCCATTTGTGGTAGATGTATTTGTATTACCAATACCAAAGGCCGTATTTGTAGCATCATAAGAATCTGCATTTCCTGCACTATTCATTTTTTGACTTCCGCTAATCCGCACCAGCTTATTGGTATTGTATCTTTGAAAAGAGTACTGTTTCCATAATCCAGCATTTACATTATTAGAAAAATATCTAACTGTTGCACAACATAATTCTCCTGCATCAAAATAAAGATTTCCATCAGCTCCCCAGTTAATATGAGTACTCCACCTTGTATTAGTTGCAGTTCCTGTATATCCAAATGAATTTATAGGAGTTACATTGACAGAAGGTGTACAAACCATAAACAACGTTCCATTTACACCCAACACCCCTGTAGATCCTGGTGTTAAAGCAATATTAGATGCATAAGGACATACTAAGTTTTCTATTGTAGTGTATTTTAAATAATATAATCCATTCTGGGTTCCTATTATTTGTGGTTGAGCAGCAGTTGCACTTTGCGAAGCATTTCTGCTATTTCCACCTTGGTCATACCAAATAGTGGCTCTAGCCGTAGTTCCTGAAATAAATGTAGCATACGTTAGTTGCTGACCAACAGTATAACCACTAGTTCCTACTACAGCTACTATGCAAACTGATGTATCACTCATCTTGCCTAATGCGTCAAATTTTACATCTGCTTGTGCATTATTATCTACTCTTCTCGCTCTTATACAATATCCTGTATAATTAGTTCTTAGTTTTCTAAAACTGAATAAAAAGCTTATTTTACCCGCACTGATTGTATCTAATGTATTATCAATTTGGGGGAAATACCCAAACATTTGCGACTGAGCAAATAATGGGCATATCAAGAGTATGAAAAATATTGTTCTCATCATTTATAAACCTGTTACCATATAATAATACACAGTTGTTCCCATTACCATAAAAGTATAAAGGGTATGTTTACTAGCAGTTGTAACCCCATTATTAGCAGGTTTAAATGTAAATGCAGTACTTGAAGGGTTTGAACCTGAAAAGCTAGATGTGCCAGAAGTAGCACCTTGAACTGCTAAGGTATATGTGCCTCCGTCTTTCATACCTGTTAAAGTAAATGCACCTGCACTTGCAGTTGTATATGCTAAGTTACTTTTTGTAAAGTCAATTGAAGTAGCTGCGGCTGCATTATAAGCTGTTGCATTTGTTGCTGCTCCATTTACTTCTAATACAGAAGAACCAGCTGTAGATGATGTGCCTATTTGAACTTTACCTCCTCGGCCGTTTAATACCAGGGGCGCATAAGTAACACCCCACTGAACAGATTGTAGATAACTCAATTTATTAACGCTATCCGCCCCCATATAGAGAGTATAACCTATGGTATTAGTTTTTGCAGAAGTAATCTGTAATCCATGATTTGCTGTTTCTGTTCCTGTATATAAAGAAGGTTGAATAATATCTAATTTAGAAACAGGAGAAGTTGAACCTATCCCCACATTACCTCCTACAGGATTTATCACATAAGGCAAAACAGCTCCTGTTGAAAAATTATGTGCTTGTGTTGCAACAGTAGAGGTAGTGAAATAATTAGATAATGCATTATTATTTACTCCCGATGTTACTTGAAAACGACTTTGTGGCCGGTAAGTAGTATTGTCCATTAAGTTAGCAGTAGTAGATGGTATTGCCGAAATATAACTTGTATCATTCACTACAAGTAAACCTACGGGACTAACAGTTCCTATCCCAACTTTTCTGGTACTCATAACAGAAAGAACATTCGTTGAAGGTGCTACATTATTCACTCCATTAGAAGTGTTTAAAAATATACCACTATTATTCTGAAGAATTGTATTAGTACCGTATCCAGAGTTGGGTATAAATACTGAATTTCCAACAGCATGAAAGTTGAATGAATGATAAAATGCATCGCTATTACCATATGTATAATCAGACCAAATATATGCCGATGTATTACCAACATTTTTAGAAAAATAGCTGTACGTAGACTGTCTTATATTTCCTGCTACATCTAATTTTTCGGATGGACTTGTAGTACTTATACCAATATTACCATTTGTTGCTTCAAACATAGTTGTTGTATCCAGTGCATTTGTTCCATTCCATCTAGTAATATATCGATTTACGCCATTTACTTTTCTGGCATAGGGTGATAACATTGCAGCTGTATCTGATATATTTACCTTTGTATTTATTCTATTACTTAAACTAGTAGTATCTAAAACAACTAATGATGCATTTCTTTTCTTTAAATTTCCACTTGCATCAATGGTTACTATACTATCGGTACTTGCACCAGTTGTAAGTGCATTAAATTG